>JAAVZE010000005.1 GCA_022791495.1 Eubacterium sp. | reverse complement strand
GGGGCGGTAAAAAGAAGAAGCTGCAAAGTCCTCAAAAAAGTCATCCATAAAGTTCCTTCCAAAGATATCAGTTAATAACATAAATCTTACCTCCTTGTGTATGGTGCGGACTTCCTTTGGAAATCCGGTGCTGTTTTATTTGTTATATATGTTATATAACAAAATATTAGCACTGTCAAGAGTCGAGTGCTAATTTTTTGTGAAAAAAGTGTGAAATCCATTTGGAATGGGGGTTTTTCTGTATCAGGGTTTCCGCCGGAGCCTGATTTTATGACAATTTTATGACAAATCCCAAAAGAAAATATGGATCACCATGGAAAACAGTGATCCGTAATGTTTCATCCGTATTTTATGACATCCTCCGCCTTTTCCATCTCATTTTTCACTCTGATCGTGTCTACATGATTGTAAATATCCATGGTAACGGCAATGCTGGAATGTCCCATGATATACTGCAGTGTCTTTGGATCGATTCCGGATTCCGCCAGTCTGGTACAGGCAGTATGCCGTAAGATGTGAGCGGAGATGTGAGGGAGCGGTTCCGGTTCCCGATCTTCCCGGACAGCTACTTCCCGCTCGGCTCTGTTATATGCGTCTATGACATTTTTCAGCATAAAGTTGACTGCATTTGCGGCATATGGATTTCCCAGTGAATTGAGAAAGACAAAATCCGTAACCCCGTCGATCTCCTTCCTTTGTTTGGTACCCAGCACAAGAGAAAGTTCTTTCTGCTTTATCAGACTTTTCCTTGCGCTGGCCGTCAATGGAATGTTCCGCCGTCCGGCTTCGGTCTTTAAGTTCTGTACATGGAACCGGCAGCCGTCGCCCAGATTGCGGTATATGAGCTGCTGGCGGATATGTATGATATTTTCTTTCAGGTCCACATCGGACCATCGAAGGCCGGTCAATTCGCCGACTCGAAGGGCAGTAGACAGGGCAAATATCATCAGGGGATGATATACACAATACTGGCTGCTGCTTTTCAGAAAATCCAGCAGCTTTTCCTGCTGCGATATGGTAATAGAGGTTTTTTCTCTCTTTGTCCCTCCAATGCCCTTTCTGGCGTCCTTTGCGGGATTCTTGCGGATCATATTGGAGTCGACAGCCAGTTCCAGGACTGGGCAGATCAAACTGTGGTAAAATTTGATTGTGTTAACTGCAAGCCCCTGTTTCACCAGACCGGCATAAAATTTCCGTATGCGTATCTGATCGATCTCGGAGACTTTCATTTTTCCAATATCAGAGTCCCGGATAGCATTATTCCAAGATGCCAGATAATTACATCTGGTGGTCTCTTTTAAATCTGTCTTAAGCTCCAGATATTCCCGGAATAATTGATTTAAAGTGATATTTCTCCTGCTGTTGTCAATCCCGTCTTCCAGATCTTTTTCAATCTGCTTTTCCTTTTCCCGCAGTTCTTTTAAGGTCAGGCCGTAAACCGTATAGCGCTTTCCGTTTTGCGTATATTTAAAACTGTAGCGCCCGGACTTGTCCTGGTATTCCCCTACACGGAGAACATAGCCTTTATGATCTGTTCTTTTCTTCCTTGCCATAGGAGCCCTCCTGTTTATTTATCTGACCTGTTTTCAGCTTTCGCGCACTTTTGTGCGAACACCGGAAAGCGGAATCGAACCGCTGTTTACATGGCAACCATGCCCCCGGCTTCTGTCTCTGGCTATTCGATCACGCTGCTTTTCAGGAAAAGCCCATAGTCCTGCAGGACTTCCTCAAACCGCTCCAGAAATTGCTCTGCACCGTACTCTTGAAAATCAATAGCATCTTCATCAGCCAGCTTCTCCCATAACCTCATAGCCAGTGTTTCCTTACTGGTCCCGAATGTATTTGCACTGTTATTCATCTGCCTGTCCTCCTTCATCTTCTGACCAGCTTTCTACAAAGTCTGAAATCTTTGTAAGTAATGCCGGGTCTTTAATCTGCTGTATCCGTCTTATAATCTCCTGTGCATCTCCTGCAGGGGTTCTCGGTTCCTGCCTCTGTTCTCTCCGTTCCCGCAGTATAATGCTTGTGAGCGCGCTCTGTGCCCGTGCGACATAATCATAAGCTATATCTGCAAGTCCGTTCACCCGGTTTATTTTTTTGGCTTTGTCATCCGGCGTATTATCTACATGAACCGCGACAACCTCCATCAGCTCCATAAGAGCAAAATCAGCCTTGTCCAGCAAATCGCCTATTGTGACGTCCAGTTCTGAAATGACTGTCTGTAAGCGTCCCTCCGCCTCTGTACCGGGCTTTTTATTCGATTCCATAAAGTAACCATCCTTCCTTGAATTGTTTCTATCAGGCGCATGAGCGCCCCTGTATCATGTTTTACTGTATGCTGAGAATCCCAAGGAGAAAAGAATAAACACTTTGAATGATTTTCGGATTATCAATTCTCCCAATCAGGTCAATCAGCTCTTTTTTATAGTCCATGTCCATCACTCCTTCCCGTTGACCACATCTCCACCGACATCCGAGTTAAAATAATTGTATCCGTCGCCGTTCTGCGATACGAAGTCATACTGTGAGAGATATTCAATCCATCTCTGGTTGTTCCGTTCGTTTGCCTGCGAATAGCGGATATTTGCAGCCGCGAGGCACAGGACCACAAAACCAGCAAAAATCAGTATATCCCGGACGATCTTTGCAAGTCGTGTGCACTGACTCCCCAACATGCTGATAATCTCCGTTGCATGGTTTTCGCCCCTGATGGTGTTTTCCTGCTCCATGGCAGTTTCGTTTTCAAGTTTTGTATTCATGCTTTATACCTCCTGACTATGCAAAAGCTGCTGTTCCAGTACGTCAAAATCATAGTCTCGCTGATCGAAGTTGGTGAAACCGGTTCTGCGGGAAGGGATTTTGTTCCCTGCCGCAATGCCGTGTCCTTCGCGTGCGCACGTGCGTATATATATTTCTTTTATTTTTTTATTCTTACCTTCTTTTATTGTTGCCGGTTGAATGCCCTCTGACTGCCGGTTCTCTGCCACCTGACTGCCGCACGTCTGATACATGGAATAATTTTGGACTGTAAATACACTGGATTTTGGGTGCCGGTTGACTGCCACTTCACCGGTCTTTTTTAAATGTTCCAACGCTGTTCTTATATTCTTTACAGAAAGTCCGATTTCCTGTGCCAACTCCGGGTAAGACGATACGAACGCACCGCGCGGGATCGTCACGCCCTGATACTCTCCGTCTTTATAGTTGGCTTTCAGTATCATGTGAAGGAACAGTTTGCATGTGTTTGCATCTTTGTACCAGCCCCACAGCATGATCTTTCGGCTTATCTTTATATAACCAGTCAATATAAAAAATCCTTTCTTTTTGCCGCCGGGTATGATATGATACAGCCAGTATCCGGCTTATTCGAGTGTTTCCGGGTTACTCTGCCTTTGCAGAAGTGCCAGCTTCCGCAAGGGCTTTTTTCAGCTCTTCCAGTTCCTTCAGGGCTTCATCGAACGTCTTTAACATCAGTTCATACCGCCAGACTGGGATGCAGATCATCTTTTCCATGTGCTTATTCCTCCTATCCTATAATGCTTTCAAAAAAGTCATCGAGCGTCTGCCGGTGGTATGCCACCCGTTTGCCGATCCGGACCAGTGCGCCGCAGTCTTCGGCCACCTTCCGGATGGAAGAGGCGCCTAAGTTATACCGAGTCACTGCCTGCATTTTGCTTAACAGGGTGATCTCGTTTAAGGTGATCCGGGGTTCCTGTGGGTCGATGGCTTCCACCGCTGTGGGGATGTCAAAAAGTGTTTTGATTTTGTTCATATTGTGTTGTCTCCTTTCGTGTTATGATATCATCATACAGCAAATGCTAAACGTTGTCAAGCGTTTTTAATTATCTATTGCTAAATGTTTTATATTATATACTTGACTATGTACAGTGAACAATGTATATTTTTAATAGGAGGTGATATGATGACGATAGCGCAAAAATTAAGCATGGCCTTATCCTATAAAGGTATAAGTCAAGCTGAACTCGCTCGCAGAATAGGTACAACACCATCAAATCTTAATCAAAAAGTAAAAAGAAACACTCTCACTAAAGAAGAACTGGAGAAGATCGCCGAAACTCTGGGAGCCGTATGGAAAGCTGAATTTGAATTTCCGGACGGAACGATTATATAACTAAAGCAGGAGGAGGCATATTATGAATGATGATCAGCTTCATGAAAAATATCAATTATGGTGGAGCAACAGAACCCAAGATGAGTACAAATTGCATGAAACTATCATAGATTATGATGATGCTTTTTTTGAAGATATGGCTTTCCGAGAAAATTCTTTATGTTGGAATATTTATTCCTTTGTTTCTGAAAATATGGAAGAATTATATCTCGACTTGTCGTCTTCAAAATGGATGTACCGTTTTCTAATAATGGAAGACAATCCAGAATTTAAAGGACAGCACAATTCTCTTGATCGAACAATATCTATTACCAGAAGATATATCAAAGATAGAGAAGTAATTCTTCATGAAAT
Organism: Eubacterium sp.; assembly: GCA_022791495.1. Taxonomy (GTDB): domain Bacteria; phylum Bacillota; class Clostridia; order Lachnospirales; family Lachnospiraceae; genus Eubacterium_F. The sequence goes on along the minus strand of JAAVZE010000005.1, from coordinate 461 downwards.
GATACATGCTTATGAAAACATTTTAGATAACACAAACTATTCTGTTTTAAAAGAAAATCTTTTAATTGCATTATATCGAAAGTTATCTCCTGAAATCTCTGACTTAGATCAACGCATTGTCATCCACTCTGAATTATGGGGCCAAACAAATGTTATGAACTCGGGAGGAAAACATGGTTTACTGTTCTTTCTAAAAAGCCTTGATTTAGATATTCGTTGCAGCTACCCATTAGGAACCGTATGCGGATACGGACGTGACACTGGAGATATGTGGTATTAAAATATAACTTGACAACTTTCATATAACTTTAAACATTTCGGCTGTAGAAACCTCCGACACCCGAAATGATTCGGCATAACAGCTGTATAATTCCTGACCATTCCCCCAGACTATCAAAGAAAGGAAGTTAATAATATGAGTAATCGCGAACTGGCCAAGAGCCTGATAGACCAGATACCGG
>JAAVZE010000167.1 GCA_022791495.1 Eubacterium sp. | reverse complement strand
CATTCCTGCCCTCTATAAGTTGATAATAAGGAATTGTACGACAGTTCCTAAACTATTCTTCCTCCCAGTTGTCGGGGATATTGTCAATCGCGCCGTACGTCCGCAGGAAAAATTTATTCTCTTTATATTCAAAAACAACCTCAAGCTGTGAATTTTCTGTGGTACACCAGTAATCGAAACTGACCCGTTTTTTTTCTTCCATATAAATAAAGACTAAAATAAAATGAAATTCCTCTTCCTGTGGTGCGGGGTTGTCCTCCATACTTTGAGAATAATCAATCCGATACGTACCTGCGGGACTTGGGAGGCTTACATAACCACGCCCACCATTTTTTACTCTTTTTTTCCGGTGAAACCGCTGTGCAGCATTGTCCAATTCGCAGATTTGAGTCGCCAAAAACGCTATAAATAGCTTCACTTCATCAAAGGAAGCATAACAAGTTTCTAAGTCCACTGCAATATCATAATCATTCTCATTAGAAATATAGACGCATTCATCCCCTGTGACCTGTAATAAATCCGGATCTGTTATAAATTTAGATATATCTCCATAGCGGTTGAAGCTTGCGTAACACTCATACATGTAATCCCCATCCTTTCCATCTCTTCAATATCCAAATGAACTTAGGCACGCAAAAACTCAGGGAATAAACTAAGGTAATATCTTACCTGTTCCCACAATATATCGTCATTACAACAAAATTTAATAGAATATCCAATACATACTCTTATTTCAAAAGCATAGCTTGCACTATAACAGATGAAATGCACCTGGTCGCTGAACCATGCTTTTTTAATGCCATAAGATTCCGCCATCTGATTGATAAAATCCATACGTTCTTCTACTGTCTCCCGCAATACGGACATATCCTGCAGTTTTCTTTCTTTTTTCTCTCATGGTGATCACAGACAGACTCACTTTTAAAATCCGTATATGTAAATCCTCTCTGGTATATATGAAACGCCTTTCGGAACAGATATTTCTCAAAGCTTTCTGTAACATAGATGCCATGCATGTCTGTGACCATTGGGTTATCGTCCGCTACGGATAATTTCATATAAAAACAGGAATCCGCCCAATGATGTGAAAACCGAAAAAGACCTTCTTCTAAATCTTTTCGGTATCTTCGGTAATCAAAGTTTTCCCTATCTAACAGCAATTCCAAAACCGTACCAATATCCACCTCACAGCCATCCCATTCATTCTCCAGCAAGCCGCCGTCATTCTGCCCCATTCTTCTTAAATAATAGAGATAGGCAGCCGGTACCATATAGTGGCATTCTGCAAAAATATCCTGTAACTGCCGAATCTGTTCTTCTGTTGCAGGTACGCAGCGCTTTACCCATTCCGGGTCAAAACTGGATATGCTGCTGCATAACCGCTCTCTCATTTTAGATGAAATCAGCCAACAGTCTTCAAGTTCCTGTCCAATACAAGACCAATATACGATCGTATCCCTATGCTTATCATCTGTCATAATTTCTTTTGCTTTAGACCAAAGCATATCAATGTATGCTTTATCTTCGGACTGCTCCATCAAATCTTCGATTCCTTGAACAATCATATTGATTAAAAGGCACTTTTACCAATCGTCAGTGGCAGTGGCATAAAATTTATAAAACTCAATATAGTCATTTGTATAGGTATAATCACTGGCACACCATTCCCAATCCTGTTCATTGGATACGGGAATCTTACATCACATTCTTCATTCAGTTTTTCGTAAAAGTTATCCATAGTCATTATTTTTTTTGTTACATCACTTACATAAACTTTTGTTTTTCGTTTGCTCTGCTCAATCATTCGCATTTGATTAAATTGTTCCGACTAAAGTATAACATAAAGCCAACCAGCGTTCAACTCCATTACAGATCCAGGTTTCTCATCTTTATTACTGTCCTTATGTTCACTCCTATGGCATTCCCCTTTCCTGCTTCTTCATACATAGGAACATATCAACTATTTACTTTTATTATCACTTGGTAACATTTTTATCCGCATGATATCCAAAGTTCGTTTATTCCTCTGCATCCAATATTTTCATCAATTCGTCTTTTTGATTTTGAACACAGCTTTCAACTGCTTTCATGATTTCATCTTCGGATATGCCCGGCGGGAACATCTCTCTTGGCACTCCGTGACCAAACATCGCAGCATATTTTTGTTCCAATTCAAATTTCTTATCATCAAAGCCATTGATATCATCATCAATTAATTGACGCATAAAATATAATATTTTGTCTTCCATAATAAGTCCTTTCCTGCGCAAGAAACTTTTGACATATTATCTTATTTTCTAACATACTGTCCAACATTTCAAATGCTGAAGGAACAGTTACCTGTGAGTGAACTTTGTTTCTTCACTATAAGTTTTTTGTTTTTTACTTTCCAATCTCTTTAACCGTTTTTCTTCTGCTCGTATTTCTTCTTTTGTTTTCTTTATGGCACAGAGCCTTAAAGCAATCGGTTTTTTATCACTCCCATTTATATATACCGTGCATTCAGATGCCTTTTCATCAACTGTCAAAAGCCAGTCAGCCAATATTATTTTCTGTCCGCTGCCATCATACAGGTTAAATGCCTTATTCTTGATTCGCAGAATAAAATCAGCGCCTGCATTCAGGCAGTGTTCTATACTTTTTATTGTGCCATATGCGCGGTCTGCTATTACTAGGCAGCCTTTGCTGAACGTAAAATTTTTAAGGCTTTCCCCTGTGGAT
>JAAVZE010000033.1 GCA_022791495.1 Eubacterium sp. | reverse complement strand
CAGACCATGGATCAACACAGTATCAAAAGGCACCTGTCCCGTCTGCTCGATGCCGCTGAACATCATGCGCATAACCCAGAACGGAATGATATCATATCCGGTCACGAGAGTATTGGTGGGATAAAAATATTTCATTTCTTCTGTTTCATCCGGCCATCCCAGCGTGGAAAACGGCCACAGCGCAGAACTGAACCAGGTATCCAGAGTATCGGGATCCTGACGCATTTTCTTGCCGCATTTTGGACAGAGGGCTTCATTTTCCTTTGTGACTACCAGTTTGCCGCAGTCGTCACAGTAAAATGCAGGGATCTGATGCCCCCACCAGAGCTGCCGGGAAATACACCAGTCCCGGATGTTTTCCAGCCAGTGGAAATAGGTTTTGTTAAAATGATCGGGAACAAAATGGGTCTCTCCTTTTTTTACAGCCTCGATCGCCGGTCCCGCCAAAGGCTTCATTTTTACAAACCACTGTTTGCTCACCTTGGGCTCTACCGTTGTTCCGCAGCGGTAGCAGGTTCCTACATTGTGGTCGTGGTCCTCCACTTTGACAAGGGCTCCCTCTGCCTCCAGGTCTTTTACGATCTCTTTTCTCGCCTCATAACGGTCCATCCCAGCATATTTTTCATACTCATCCACAATCTTCGCATCGTCTGTCATCACATGGATCACAGGAAGATCGTGACGCAGACCGACTTCAAAGTCATTGGGATCGTGGGCCGGCGTAATCTTTACCACACCGGTACCAAATTCCATATCCACATAATCATCTGCGATCAATGGAATCTCACGATGTACGATAGGAAGCACCAGTTTTTTCCCCACCATATCTTTATACCGGTCATCTTTCGGATTTACCGCCACGGCAGTATCTCCCAGCAGGGTCTCCGGCCTGGTGGTCGCGAGATTGATATATCCGCTGCCATCGGCAAAAGGATAACGCAGATGCCAGAAATGACCTTTCTGGTCTTCGTACTCTACCTCTGCATCTGAGATAGAAGTCAGACAGTGGGGGCACCAGTTGATGATACGCTCTCCCCGGTAAATCAGCCCCTTATCATACAATTTTACAAAGACTTCCCTTACCGCCTTGTTGCAGCCTTCATCCATGGTAAAGCGCTCCCTGTCCCAGTCGCAGGATGAGCCCATCTTTTTCAGCTGGGATACGATCCGTCCACCGTACTGTTTCTTCCAGTCCCAGGCTCTCTCTAAAAATTTCTCCCTTCCGATATCTTCCTTGGAAATGCCTTCTTCTCTCATTGACTCCACAATCTTTGCCTCGGTGGCAATAGAAGCATGGTCCGTCCCCGGAAGCCACAGAGCCTCATAGCCCTGCATTCTCTTAAACCGGATGATGATATCCTGCAGCGTATTGTCCAGGGCATGTCCCATATGAAGCTGCCCTGTGATGTTCGGCGGCGGAATTACGATGGTGTATGGCTTTTTATCCGGATTTACCTCCGCATGAAAATATTTTTTGTTCACCCATTTGGCATAGAGACGGTCTTCGATGTCTTTTGGGTTATAGTTCTTTTCTAATTCTTTTTTCATCTTTACCTTTCCTTTCTTACTTCGCCACAAGCAGCACGAATATGAAGAACACGGCTTTCTAACGCCGCGTTCCAGGTGCGGCTGTAGTTTCACTTAGCGAGGTTTTTTCGAGCTTTGTGAAACTTCTCACCTTTCTTCGCCTGCTCCGCAGGCTCATCGTTGAGGCTGGCGCCTCATAGTTCCAGAAGGACAGGCACATTTTCGTGCAGGCACGAATGTGCCTGCTTTTCTGAAACTTCTCACCTTTCTAACGCCGCGCACACTCTTCGCCTGCTCCGCAGGCTCATCGTTGAGGCTGGCGCCTCATAGTTCCAGAAGGACAGGCACATTTTCGTGCAGGCACGAATGTGCCTGCCCTTCTGGAACTGCGCGGCTTGCAGCGGACAAAAATACAGCTTCGGGCTGGTATCAGACCGAAGCTGTAAGATCTTCTGGTTTATCTGGTACCATCCCATTTATAAGGGCGAGCTGGTTCAATCTCGCGGTACCACCTTATTTCAAATAAAGAGTTCACTTAATTCCTCATTCTGCCGATAACGGGGCGATCCGTTATTTTCTACTAAGTGCCGTATCATATACTTCACTGTTCAAAAATCCTGCTCAGAAGCTACCTTCCATCATAGGGCTGCCCGAATGTCTTTCAGCCGGTGAACATTCTCTCTTTTGGGACCTATATGACGTACTCCTCTTCGTCGTCGCATTTTATCATACAAGGGTCAAAAGGTCAAAATGCTGTTCATGCTCGCATGATAAGATAAGTTTCGACGAACCTATCCGCATATGAACCTGGGACCCGCCAAACATGAGAAAGAAGCATTTACGCAGTAAATCAGCAGATTTCTAATGTTTGAAGGATTGCAGGAGTTGTGAAACAACGAAGCAATCCGTAGTATTAGTTGGGGGCAAAATACCATTTGACCTCAACATCATGATAATAACTACATCTACTATAATAAATAATATTCTAATACCTGTCAAGTCAAAACTGAAAGTCACCAGACTGGCCCATTGGTGCTAATTCTGCCCCTCGGGCTAATATGTAAATTCATTCAAAAGTTGTTCCAGCCTGGCAATCTTCTCCCCGCTCTGGTCCACAAGTTCCTGTGCTTTGGCGGCAGCGCCTGCCAGGTGGTTCGTCTTACCCGCGATTTCTGAAACGCCTCCTGCTGACTCTCCCACCGTCTGCCCGATACGATCCAGGGATTGGACGATCTCTTCCATCGCCCTGGCCAGATCATCTACCAGGCTGTGAACCGATACCATAAATTCTTCAAAGGTGGCGGCATCTGAATGATACGCGGCTCCCACCTCGCTAAACTGCTGATAATCCCCCATAACGGTTTTTTCCAGGAATTCTGTAGATGTGCTGATACAGGAACCCATATTTTTTACAGCACTTTCCACCTCAAAAACCATTTTCTTGATATCATCTGCTGATACCTGGGTCTGCCCTGCCAGGCTTCCGATCTCTGACGCCACCACAGCAAATCCCCTGCCCGCCTCTCCGGCTCTGGCTGCCTCGATGGAAGCATTCAGCGCCAGGAGATTGGTCTGGGATGAGATATCGCTGATGGCCTGGATCAATTCATGGATCTTATCCACAGCCTTTGCCTGTTGAAGTGCCGATTCCGTATTTTCCCTCAATTCCTCATAAACCTCTTTTGTCCGCCTATTGGCATCTCTGGTATGATTTTCCAATTCCTCCGCCCGCTGTTTGACTTCCCTGGATGTATCACGTCCCCGGAGGGATACCTCATTGATCTCCTGAACATTTCCGTTTACATTCTCTACATTTCTCAATATGATATCCATCGTCGAAGCAGATTCCTCCATACCAGCAGACATCTCTTCCATCGTAGCTGAATTATCCTGGCAGAGATCATTTGTGGTCTTCATAACCTCTTCCAGGGAAGTTACACCTTCTTTTACCACCGCACAGGAATCGCTGATCTCAGATGTCATACTTCCAAATTCATCCTGCATCAATTCTACCGCCCTGGACATCTGACCGATCTCATCTCTCCGCCGGGAAAGAATTTGAATGGCAGGATCCTTCTTAAGATTCAGTTTAGCAATCTGATCCACCATGTCCGTGATCCGGCAGATCGGCTTAGAAATCCTTCCGCTGATAAACCACCCGCAGATACAGGAGCAGAGCAGACCGCAAAAAAGAAACAAAGCCATGATCTTCAATAGAGATACGGATTTTGCCTGTATATTAGATTCAGGAGCTGTCAATATGTATTTCATTCCGTTTGCCAGGGTCAGATAAGCCATCAATTTATTCTGCCCTTTATACTGATAGGAATTTACCTGGTCTTCTCTCCCTGTATCGGCTATAATCTTTTCCACTTCCGGAGCCATATCCTTTAAGCTGTCCCCAAGCTGATACTCTTTATGGGCTACAATATTATGATTTGTATCCACCAGACAGGAATAACCATTTTCGTAAATGGAAGCTTCAGAGATCATATTCTCGATGGTCTCCAGGCTGATATCCATTCCTATGATCCCCACGGATTCATTTTCCATATAAACAGGTACTACATAAGAAATCATACTTACATTGATATTCTGATTGAGATAGGGATTCATCCAGGTCGGTTTTTTATTCTCTACCGGGATGTAATACCATCCCACATGCTCCAGATCGTCTTTTTCAAATGTGCTGAAATCCGTAGGTTCGATACTCTCAAACCCGTCTTTCGTAGAATTTCTGGTGAGGAAAAGTCCGGAGGTGGGCTCTGTAAAATCAGGATTATACCGGATATACGCCGTAAGCGCTCCATCCGTCTTTTCGGCAAAATGCCGCAGCGTATCTTCCAGTCCCCTTGTGTACTCCTCGACATATTTCGGATCTGTTTTAAATTTTTGAAAATCTTTAAGATTACCCACAGAAATATCCGTCAGCGTATCTACCGACTGCTGGATCTTGGTGAGAATTCCATCAAACTGTGTTTTCCTCTCTTCTGCCCTTGCCAGCATATAATCCTTGGAGTCACTGTCTGCCATATCGCTGGAAAACAGGAAACTGAGAATTCCCAGACTCAGTCCCGTGATCAATGAGCACACCACAGCAATCGTCGCAATCTTTCTTCTGATTGTATACATTTCCATCATCCCCTTTGATTTATTTTTATCATGTTATTCCTGTCATCCCGACAACACCATCGAATTAGCTTCACGGCGCTGTCAGGCTAAAAGGAAGTCCATTCATAAAAACAGCCCTTTTCCTTAAGTTTTGGAATCGCATATTTTTTAACCTCCGGCACATTAGCCTTCCAGCCCAGAAAATACGCAGTGATCCGGCTGATCTCATTTGTGATCCTATACTTTAACATACGCCCTTTCCGGTCATAGGTAGAGTACATGATCTCTTTTGGAAACTTCTTTTCTATATGCCTAACCAAAGAAGCCGTGATCCCGTCTATCAACGACCTCTCATACAGATCCCTGGCGCCAAAGAGGTGAAGGATCTCATGGGCATAGGTAGAAGCTCCCTCCGCCTGTTTTCCATATTTTGAAAATAAAGTGGCACTCTCATAAAAAAAATCAGTACCCTCTTCTGCATAATGGACCAGCGTGGAACTGGTTCCCGATTTATTCAGATGAAAAAGAAAACCGATATTGTCTGTCTTGTACCGGGAACGGAGCCCATTGATATCGATGTTCTTTTTCACAAATTTCATAACTTTCTGATACAGCTTATCCTGACTTCTTATGCTGTCACTTACCTTATTATTCACCCGGAAAGAATAGCTGATATCCTTATATTTTTCTGTATCTGCCACTAAGGATACCGTCTTTCCATACTTCTTCGCCTGCTTACGGATATAAGCTGCCGCGGCACGGACTTTTCTGTTTGCTTCCTTTTTTGCTTTTTTCGTCCATTTGCTTCCTTTGTCGTTTATATATATACTAATTAGAACAGACCGCCCCTCCAGTACCCCGGCGCTTCCCGTGGGGAGTTTCTTCCACTCACTTTCTGATATCCTCTCTTGTATCTCCTCTGCCTGGACGCCCCCCGTCCTGACAGGCAAAAAAGCAGCGAGCAGCGCCAAAACCAGAAACAGAGCTGCCAGTCTCTTTCTATTCCATAACCTCATTACGGTTCATCCCTTCTTTATAGCCAGCGACCGCCGGCAAGTCAACGTACTCTTTCATTTTACCTTTTTTCCCTCAAAGAGACAACTGTAAACTTTTGAAAATTGAAAAAAAACTTGAAAATATGAAATAATCTGTTTATAATAGTGAAGTTGAAAAGAGTTTTATGCATATACTTACACTTAGGAGGTTCACCATGGAATATTACAGTCAGCGGAGCAAGGAAGATCTGCTTGCTCTGAAATCAGAATTGGAAGCAAAATTTGAGGAAAAAAAAGCATGCGGCCTTCAGCTGGATATGTCAAGAGGAAAACCAAGCACTTCCCAGCTTGATATATCTCTGGGACTTCTGGATGTCCTTACCTCAAAATCCGGTTTTCTGGCAAGCGACGGCTTAGACTGTCGCAACTACGGTGGTCTTGACGGAATCCCGGAGGCAAAACAGCTTATGGCAGAGATGATGGGAACGGCTCCGGAACATGTCATTGTATTTGGAAATGCCAGTCTGTCTATTATGTATGATTCGATATCGAGATCCTATACCCACGGTGTTCTTGGCAACACTCCCTGGTGTAAATTAGATAAAATTAAATTCCTGTGTCCGGTACCTGGCTACGACAGGCACTTTGCCATCACCGAACGCTTTGGCATCGAGATGATCAATATTCCAATGACACAGGATGGTCCTGATATGGATCTGGTGGAAGACCTTGTAAACCATGACGAAACTGTGAAAGGTATCTGGTGTGTCCCAAAATACTCCAATCCCCAGGGAATCAACTACAGCGATGACACCGTCAGACGTTTTGCCAGTCTGAAACCGGCAGCGAAAGATTTTCGTATCTACTGGGACAACGCCTATGTTATTCATCATCTCTATGAAGACCATCAGGCAGAAATATTAGATATCATCAGTGAATGTGAAAAGGCTGGCAACCCGGATATTGTATATGAGTTTGCCTCCACTTCAAAAGTAAGCTTTTCCGGCGCCGGTATCGCTGCTCTTGCCGCTTCAAAAGCAAACCTGGATGACATTAAAAAGCAGCTGACGATCCAGACCATCGGCTATGACAAAATAAACCAACTGAGGCATGTAACTTATTTTAAGAACTTGGAAGGCCTCAAACAGCATATGAAAAAACATGCCAACGAGATGAGACCAAAATTTGAGGCTGTCCTGGCAGTTCTCGAAAAAGAACTGGCGGGCACAGGTATCGCCAGCTGGGAAAAACCCTATGGCGGCTATTTTATCTCTTTTGAAGCCATGGAAGGCTGTGCGAAAAAGATTGTTGCCAAATGCAAAGAGGCAGGTGTCACCCTGACGGGCGCCGGCGCTACCTATCCTTATGGCAAAGATCCTAAAGACAGCAATATTCGTATCGCACCCTCTTTCCCAAATCTGGAAGAGCTGGCTCAGGCAACGGATCTGTTTGTTCTCTGTGTAAAGCTGGTAAGTATAGAAAAAATATTAGAAACCAAATAGAAGGAGCTGACTCGAAGTATCAATATAATGTATTTTACTTCCCCCCAAAAGATCATAACAATAAGCACAAAATTTGAATCGTAAAAAATTGCTGAATAGAAAACAGAGCCAATAAGCGTTGAGACATTTCCTCTTGCTTATTGGCTCTGCATTCTTTTGATTGGATATTGGGGATATTTTACCTATTCTGTTTTGGTAATTGTACCGCTATTTAGATTTAGAAGTACTGGTAAGTTTTGGTTAGATGACTTTGATTTATCGTATCCAACCTTCTATACATATGATAATAAACACCACAGGAGACACTTCCTTATGCGAAGTATCCCCTGTCAGCCATCTTTTTTCCAGACTGCAAGATTGTTGCTGCCTGCCTCGCTTTTATAGACTATCCATTTCAGAACAGCGTCTTTATGCCAACGCAGCCGTAATGATCGCCATGGAATATACCTCACTGGCATTACAGCCTCTGGAGAGATCATTAATCGGTGCATTTAATCCAAGAAGGATCGGACCATATGCCTCAAAATTTCCAAGTCTCTGGGCAATCTTATAACCTATATTACCGGCACTGATATCCGGGAAGATAAAGGTGTTGGCATGTCCCGCCACCTCTGACTCCGGACATTTGGTACGGGCAACCCGCGGGGAAACCGCCGCATCAAACTGAAGCTCTCCCTCGATCGGCAGATTGGGAGCCGCTTTCTTTGTCTTCTCCGCTGCATTCCGCATCTTGTCCACATCTTCGCCTGCACCAGAACCCAGGGTAGAATAGCTGAGGAATGCCAGCTGCGGATCGATACCGAATATTCTCGCACACTCTGCGGACTCCAGGGCGATCTCTACCAGTTCATCTTCTGTAGGCTTAATGTTGATGGCACAGTCACTCATGGCAAGCACTTCATTTTCACCGGTTGCCGATGGACGCACCAGAATAAAGCAGGATGATACGATGGAATTTTGCGGTTTGGTCTTGATGATCTGCAGCGCCGGACGCACCGTATCTGCTGTAGAATACGTAGCTCCTCCGAGAAGAGCATCCGCCTTTCCCATCTTCACCAGCATCGTTCCAAAATAATTCGCCTGGGATAAGATATCCCGTGCCCTTTCCTCTGTCAT
>JAAVZE010000032.1 GCA_022791495.1 Eubacterium sp. | reverse complement strand
AGACGCATCCCCGGCTTTAAATCATCTACTTTTACAAAAAGCATAATCTTTCTCCTTTCACGTTTTCGACACACTTATATACTAGTATAATGATAACAGTTATGATAAAATAATACAATATGAAATTAAAAATTTTACATATTTTTGGAGGAATGTTATGAAAAATAAAATTCTGTCACTACTGTTGATTTTGGCGTTTTCACTCAGCTTTTTCCCAACTTATTCCATTGCCGAATCGAAACCGGTAGAAACCAGCAAACACAAGGTTTCACTGGAAGAAGGCGAATACGAAGAGGGGATTGTCCTTGTGACCATCGCCTCCCCCGAAGAGACTTCTCTGACCAGGGAAGGTACCGCTTCCTTTGATCGAAAGATCCGTATTCTGGAAACCTATGATCTGGGCGAGGCAGACATCCTGGCGAAAAGCAGGCAGCAAAAGAATTTTCTCTCCGACAAAACGCTGTATGTGTCGGAGGTATCTTCCAACACCTATTCCACAGAAGAGTTGATAAATAAACTGGACCGCAAGGCATATGTGGTTTCTGTGGAACCAGATTATATCCAGAACCTCACATCACTCACTAAGGATACCTACTCAGAGGAACAGTGGTATCTGGATAACGGAAGTCATTTTCAGGGCAGCAGCAATGGTATTTCCTACCGCTCCACGATGTCAAAGACCAAAAAAGGCACTCCTGTCATCGCTGTTATGGATACAGGCATCAATTATGAACACGAAGACCTCGCCGGTCGAATGTGGAACAATCCCTATCTCTCCAAAGGACTTCCCGGCATCCATGGCTATGATTTTACGAATAACAACGCCTACTGCATGGATATTCTTGGACATGGAACCCACTGCGCCGGGGTTATTGCGGCCGAAGCCGATAACCAGAAAGGTATCGCCGGGATCTCCAATGCCCAGTTAATGGCGCTTAAAGTATTTGACACTGAGGGCAAAACAAGAAATTCTGATATTGTGGAAGCTCTGAATTATATCATTCAGGCAAAACAGGCTGGGGTGAATATCGTTGCCGTCAACTGTTCCTGGGGTGGCGGAACCTCCAGCTATGCTATGTCTGCTCTGGTTCATCAGATCGGTGAGGCCGGAACTCTCTTTGTCTTTGCCTCTGGAAATGACAGCGTCAATCATGACTTCAGCTACCTCTCCTGTCCCTACGATCTGTACCAGGGAGAATATGCTATTCCGGAAAACCGCAGTTTCATCATCATAACTGGCGCATCGGATCCCTATGACAATGCCTGCAGTTTTTCCGATTATGGAAAAGAAGATGTGGATCTCTTCGCTCCTGGGGATCGCATTTTATCTACCTACTGCGAAGATAACTATTTTCCGGGCATTGGTTCCAAGAACACGACGCAGGATCAGACCGGGCACTTTCTGACCTTTGATTCCGAGACCGACTGTCAGAAGCTCTATACGGATAAAGACCTGGGCATACCTGTCCAGGCAAAAGCAGATTTACATTACACCCGTGAAAAAGATTTTCAAGAAGATCCGAATTCCGGAAGCCTTCAATGGACCATAGATCTCGACGATTCGATGTCATTTAAAGAGAAGGAAAATTATTTGTATCTTGATGTGACAGATACCAATCCCGACATCACAGCCAATTACTATGTATCATTGATCTTAGGAGATACCGATACCGACGGCCGCTTTACCTGGAGCCATGTGGTAAAGAAGTCCAGCGGCCCCTACGGTTCAGAAAATAACCGTTTTTACCAAAGAGATGACGGGCGGATCTTTTTTAAGATTCTGGGCATCGTTTCCTCCGGTAGATCCACTGGAACCAGCCGGTATTATCTTGACCACATTGGAATCTCCGTCCAAGATCCGGATACATCACAATTTGGGCAGTATGAATTAATGAAGGGCACCTCCATGGCAGCTCCTATGGTCACAGGCGCAGTGGCGCTTCTCAGCGAAATTTACCCGGAGGACAGTGTCTCCCACCGGAGAGAACGTCTTCTTGCCTGTGTGAGAACCACAGCAGGCGTCACTGGAAAATGTTCGACCAATGGTGTCCTGGATCTGAGCCGGATGGACAGCTATACTCCTTCCGTCAACTCATCTGTAATTCCTCCATCCTTTGTCACCACAGACCCCCCGAAAACCACCACGGTGACAAAAAAAATTAAAATAAAAAAAATCAAGATACACGCCTCAAAAACTGCTCTTAAGGCTGGTAAAAAACGAAAACTGAAAGTGTATGTCTCCCCTTCCAATGCCACAAATAAAAAAGTAAAATGGAGTTCTTCCAAGAAAAAATGGGCAACGGTAAACAGCAAAGGGATTGTCACCGCCAAAAAGAAAGGGCGGGGACATACTGTTAAGATCACGGCAACTGCCAGAGATGGAAGCCGTAAAAAAGCGGTTTTCAAAATCCGTATCAAAAAGTAAGCTAATAGGAAAGTCCTCAAATCGCGGAAAAGGTGCGCGCTTCTTTCGCCGCACCTTTTTTTGATGGGTAAGTCCCCAGCTTGCGAAGCAAAAGAATGGCCGAAGGCAATTCTTTTTAGGTGCGCGCTTCTCAGCCGCACCTTTTTTTCTTGATTTTTCTCATAATTTTACATATACTTAACTGTAATAGAAAAAAATCATTGCTGTGGAGGTATCATATGAAACACTATAAAAAGGTCATTCAATGGTTTATAGACAAATTCAGCGAAAACACCCTGTCCATCCATTCCGCCCATGTCGTGTTTTTTATTATGGTCTCCTTCTTTCCTTTTGTCATGTTTTTTTTCACACTTTTAAAATACACCCCGTTGTCAGAAGAAAACATGGTTCGGATGCTGGAGGCCGTTGTTCCCGGCAATCTGAATACGATTTTTTCCCGCTGGATCAACGAAGCGTATCACCAGGCATCCGGTACCCTGCTGTCCATCACTGTGATCACAACGCTCTGGTCCGGCTCCAAGGGATTTATGGGGATCACCTATGGGCTGGATAAGATCTACGGCGTGAAAAACCAGAGGAACTGGTTTCTCAAACGTGTTTTCTCCCTGTTATATACTCTTTCCTTTGCCGTGATCCTGCTGATCTCACTGATCGTACTCGTCTATGGAAATAAAATACTGCTCGCCATAGATTCCTTTTTTTCCATTGAGACGCCTTTATTTATCGGCATCTTTTCTCTGCGATCCATCCTTGGGTTTACCATATTCTTCCTTTTCTTTCTCCTGCTTTATTCTTTTATCCCGGACCGCAGGCCGAAGATCAAGGAAGAGATTCCCGGCGCCCTGTTTACATCAGTGCTCTGGATGCTGTTCAGTTACCTATTTTCTATTTATGTGGATTATTTTACCAACTTTTCTTCCGTCTATGGCAGCCTGACCTATATCGTACTTATTATGCTCTGGCTCTATATATCTATGGATATTTTATTTACTGGCGCCCTGATCAACCGCTTTCTCGCCGAAGGCAATGTTTTTTTCGTCAAAAAGGAAAGGAGAAAACATCATCTCACCTCCGTACCATCAAAATAGTAACCTAATATATCGGTGAAGCTCTTTCCCATCTGTGCCAGCTCGTTGGCTCCAGTCTGGCTCATTCCGGTTCCATGGCCAAAACCGCCGCCCCGGAAATCATAAGAGCTCCCATTCTTATCCATGACAAAGAAACCGCTGGGGAGCATATTCATACCGGACACGCATTTCCCATCGTTCTTTTTCACAATGGCATTTTCATGAAATACAAGCATCCGGATGTTGTACTCAGAATACACCCGCACCGTCGCCTCTGTCCCCACGATGACTGCCATATATACGACACCGCCGCTTTTCCTTGTTTTGATCTTGATCTTTTTAAGCTTGCCGACGCCGTTAATCTGCTGAGGCACATAAGTTCCGTCCGGCTGACGTACCTGTATCTTTTCTCCTGCCGCCTGGCACCTCTCTCCAATCTTCGTATTGATATTGTTTTCGATGTCCCCCAGGGAAATGGTGGTACTCCAGCGATACCAGGACTGGGACTTATCCAGCACATTTCTGTCCTGATCCAAAAATTTTCGGAAGAGATCTTCATTTCCAAAGGTTCCTGAAACCAGCTTCGCCCGTTCTTTCTTGTCCCCTTCCTGACTGTCCGGCTCCTGCAGCCTGCCGGTCAGATAAGGAAGTTCCTTTCCGCTAAAATCCACATCTTTGGCTGAGGTTGTTGCCCCACAGGAGGTCGAGAAGAAATAAGTAGAAGCGATCTTATCCTTATAATATACCTTTTGCCCCTTTGTGGCATCCACCGCCTGATTGCATCGCTCATCTTCACGGGTGTTATTGTACACCTGATAAGATACGCTGTCATCTACATGGGCCCCCATCTCCTTAAGGCGGTTGTTTTTAATATGTCTCGCCGCATAACTTCTGGCACAGACCGCCTGAGCCTTCAATGCCTCTGGATGGTATTCTGCCGGCATTTCACTGGGGATCACTCCATACAGGTATTCCTCCAGAGACAGTTCATTGATAATATGAAGCCCCTCTCCTGCCTTAACGATCTCTAACTCTCCCCGGTAGATCGGTGCCCCCTTTCCCCGTTTGAGACTGGACAACTCAATGCGCCCTCCCTCTTCACAGGTTACGGTGATCCGCTTCTCCTTCATACTGGCAGCGGTGATCTCATAGGATTCACCGGGCTGGTACTCCCTCTGGGTTTTCCCTTCCCTCACATATATTTTTTTCGTTCCCCGCATTTTCGCAGAAGCGTGTTCATAGCCACTGAAATTATCAGTTTTCAGTATCACCCGGATCCGCTGTTGTTTCTGTGCTTCGCTGTTCTCCTCCTCTTCTTCCGTTTCTCCCCGGAACAAAACACTGCAGATCTTCCCCTCTGCCACCACAAATTCCGCATCCGTCTGCCCGATATAGAGATTGTCCCTGGAGCAGCTGGAGATACCATCTTTCACCGCATACCACCTGCAGTTTTCTTCCTCCGGAAGCGTCCCATAATCCGCCACATCCACCGAGCCGCTCTCCACCGCCAGCACCTTTCCCCGGATGGTCTCCGGCTTACAAACGAGGCTTTCTACTTCCCCCTCCCGGATGCATACATCAGCAATCCCCCGGTACTCCTGATCCTGGAAATCTTCTTTTACTTTATAATCTGCTTCGCCTTCTTTCGAGTACAGGTGAAGCTTATCTCCCTTTTCTTTTACCACATAGGCATTCTTTATATCCTTTGCGGACACACTGTCCTGTCCATCTCTCCAGGACTGATACAGCCACATTCCCGCTGTGGAGAGAAGTATGATGGCAAAAACTATAAATATGGAACCAGTTCTCTTCAAAAAAAGCCCCCCTTACACAAGTCCAAAGTTTTTCACCTTAAAACTTATGCAAGACAGGCTGTAGGTATACCATGGAAATCACAGAGTGGTCTTTTTAGTCCTCCATTATATCCACATCATCCCCTCGGAGGATTTTATTTATATTGCGTACTGCACACTTGTCGAACCTATTTAGTCCTCCATTATGTCCACATCTTCTCCACGCAGGATTTTATTTATATTGCGTACTGCACACATTTTTCCGCACATGGTGCAGGTATCTTCTTTTTCCGGTTTGCTTTCTGCCCGGTACCGGCGTGCTTTTTCCGGATCAATGGCAAGTTCAAACTGTCTCTCCCAGTCAAGCTCGCGGCGTGCTTCACTCATCTGGTAATCCCAGTCCTTCGCCCCCGGAATCCCCTTCGCCACATCCGCCGCATGGGCAGCGATGCGGGAAGCTATAATCCCTTCTTTTACATCTTCCACTGTGGGAAGACGAAGATGCTCTGCCGGTGTCACATAGCAGAGGAAAGAGGCTCCATAGGTAGCAGCAATGGCCCCGCCAATGGCACTTGTGATATGATCGTAACCCGGTGCCACATCCGTAACGAGAGGACCCAGCACATAAAAGGGTGCTCCCTTGCATACAGTCTGCTCGATCTCCATGTTGGCACGGATCTGGTTCAAAGGCATGTGCCCTGGCCCCTCGATCATCACCTGAACATTGTGATCCCAGGCGCGCTGTGTCAGTTCGCCCAGCGCCACCAGTTCTGAGATCTGGGAAATATCCCCTGCATCCTCGATACTTCCCGGACGGCAGGCATCTCCAAGGCTGATGGTCACATCATATTTTTCACAGATATCCAGAAGTTCATCATATCTCTCATAAAATGGATTTTCATTTCCCGTCAGCTCCATCCATGCAAAAATTATTGAACCGCCGCGGGAAACAATATTCGTATGGCGCAGATGCTGCTTGAAGCGGTCTGCTGTGGCACGGTTGATCCCACAGTGGATCGTCATGAAATCTACCCCATCCTCTGCATGCATCTTCACTACATCCATCCACTCGTCCGCTGTGATATCCTTCAATGCTTTGTTATAATATACCACCGCATCGTAGATCGGCACCGTACCGATCACCGCCGGACACTCGTCAATCAGCTTTCTACGGAATTTCTTCGTATCTCCATAGGAACTCAAGTCCATGATAGCCTCAGCACCCCTAACCACAGCTGCCTATACCTTCTGCATCTCCACATCCAGGTCCAGACAATCACGGCTTGTACCAAGATTAACATTAATCTTGGTCTTCAGCCTGTTTCCAATACCATAAGGTTTGAGACATTTGTGATTTTTGTTCGCCGGGATCGCAACCTGTCCCTTGGCAACCAGTTCCATCAAAACATCCTTGTCCATTCCTTCGTATTCACAGACACCTTTCATCGCATCCGTAAAGATTCCTTTTCTCGCGGCATCCATCTGCGTTGTATAATTCATCAATACAATCCTCCATTTATTCCCGGTATCATTTCATCGAAATACTAACCAATATTATATGCAATTACAAATGATTATGCAAGCATTTTTTCTAAGCAGGCATGGTCTGCACTGGCAGATTTTAGCTTAGCCATAGATAGAAAATGATTAAATATCCTTTGTTTCATCCAACTGCTTTGTTACATCTCTACCGCCATAAATTATACGGACGATATTCACAGTCTTCAGCTCTTCCTTCGGCAGATAAAATACAATATAATTATCCACAGGAAAAATACGCAGTCCCTTTGAACGCCACGGTTTCCCTTCTTAGATCCTATACTTCGTCGGCATTTCATCAAGTGTATTTATTGGCCGCATAATTCGATTCGCTTGATTCTTTGCCGTATCAGGCACGAGTAACTCAAATGCAATGTACTCATACACCGTAAGACCTATGCATTTCTTCCAATACTTCTTCAGCCGTATAGACTCTGCCATTTTCTATATCGTCCACTCCTTTTGCAACTTCAGCATCAAACTGGTCTTTGGTAAGTTTACCTATTTCAAGTGGTCTTTTTGCTGGAAGTTTCATCTCAAAAGGAATCCCTCTCTGAATAACCACCTGCCTCAAAAACATGCTTACAGCACTCGACATAGGTATTCCAAGTTGATTCAGCACGCTCTCAGCCTGTTCTTTAATTTCTGGTTCTACCCTTGCGAATATATTTGATGTTTTTCCCATAAAAATCCTCCATTCCGAGAATGCCACAAACAATTCATGCCGCCGTAAAACTTCTTAGCTATATTTTGTAATAGCTTAGCAATTCTATTCGCACTATCGCCTCCTGCTTCTATTATAAGCACATCGCTTGCAACTTGCAATCAAGTATTATATTTCAGGCTTTTTTTTCCCCCGAAACAACGTTTTTAAATAGTGAACCATCTTTGACAGCATAGGACGCAACGGCCGGAGCCACAGCCACAGACAGCTGTACAGCCGATACAGCCGGTTCTCGACAGATATGGTTCTGCCGCCACGGATCACTGTCGTAACCTTTCCCTTGATCTGGTTTTTGCCAATGGGTCCCTCGATCTGCTTCTGGTTGTCTCCTACCATGAAAAAATCATCTCCGCACCGGCGGCAGATACGGTGGAGAACCAGAATGCTGCCCTCCCTCCGGAACAACACAATGTCCCCCCGGCGAAGCCTAGAGGAATCTTCCTGTTTGATGATCACCTCATCCCTTCCCGGCACCAGCAGGGGATACATGCTATAGCCCTGCGGTTTTACACGAATCTGATTCCCTTCCTCTAATAACTGCTCCAGATCAAGTCCGGTATCCATATCGCTCCCTCCCTTGCCATAGCGCGGCGGCGCCAAAGAATTTACCTGCATTGTTTCGGTCTATTATAGCATTTTCTCACAAAGAATGCTATAATAAAATCAATTGCTTTAAGGGAGGTTTTCCATGAAACAAACCGATGACTTTTTAATAAAAAAAATAAATCAGGTTCCCTATCTCCTTCCCGTGGGACAGCGCATCGCCGAACAGCGCAGGGGAATGAAATTAAACGAAACCGGAGAACAGATCTGGAATCTCATTCCCTCCGCAAAGAACCGGAATGAGCTGCTGGGGCGTCTGGCAGATTATTATGAAATTCCCCCGGAAGATAAAGATATTTTGAAAAAAGATATGGATTCCTTTCTGGACCAGCTGGCTGCCTGGGGAATGCTGGATGAACCTCCCCTGGCTCCGTCAGATTCTGGAGTCGATATGAAGATCGGAGGGCTGGCCGTTCATCTCTCTGCCCCGGAAGAACTGATACCCTCGGAATTTCTACCCTTTTGTATGGAAGAAGCCCAGTCTCCCCACATGACCATCGAGATCCTTCCCTCCACCGGCCTGTCCGCCTCTCCTGCCGGCGGACTGCTTCGGATTCAGACAGAGGATCTACTGGTCTGTGAACAACAACAGGAATACCGGATCCTGTTCCCCCAGTCGCCGCAGCTGCAGGAGTGCATACTGCAAAAAGATGGAACTCTTGCCCGCTTTTATGTAGTTCCGCCATACAGAGAACCTCTTCTTTCGGATCTGTTTCATGCCATCCGGCTGGTATTCCTGTACATGGCAGGAAAACATGGACGGCTGGCGATTCATTCTTCCTCCCTGTACTACCGGGATCGGGCGTGGCTCTTTGCCGCCCCCTCGGGCACCGGTAAATCCACTCACACAAACCTGTGGAACCAATATTTTCATACGCCGGTGTTAAACGGAGACCTGAACCTGATTTCCTGCGAGAAGGGAACTCCTATGATACACGGGATTCCCTGGTGCGGAACTTCCGGCATCTCCGATGACTCTTCCCATCCACTGGGCGGGATCATTCTCCTTAAACAGTCACCCACAAACCTGTGCCTGGAACCTGCAGATGACGAACAGACACTTCTGGTTCTGCAGCGTAGTATCTCCCCTGCCTGGACAGAAGATATGCTGGATGAGAACCTCCGCATCGCCTCAGCGGTCACGGCCTCCTGCTATATCACCCGTTTGTTCTGTAACAGAGAACGGGAGGCAGTAGAGTATATGAAAACCCGCATCGATGATCATCTGCGCCAGATTGGTGAAATTTAAAACAGCTCATATATTACTGTAAAAGTAAAGCCCACTGTATGAGAATACAAAACGGCATGTCAGTTTAATGAGCACCTTGGCGAACTTAACTTCACCCCGCCGCAAACGCTCCAGAAATGAGGAATATTATGATTGACACTCTGAAACATATGAGAAAGCGCATCCGGGAGGGAATCCTTACAGATATGCTTTCTCAGACAAAATGGATCTACCGGTATGCCAGACGTTACTGGCTGGCGATCGTGTTTTATACCCTGATCGGACTCATCGGAACCGTTGTATCCCTGGGAAGCAGCCTGGTTTCCAAAGATCTCATCGATATCATCACCGGACACCAGACCGGCGAGCTGCTAAAGGCATTTTGCGCCATGATCGGCCTGGCGCTGGGCAGTACTGTGATGAACCAGTTTTCCAGCTACATGTCAAACTGGATCAGTATAAGGGTGGATAACGAGATCAAAGCTGATATTTTTTCTAAAATGCTGGTGACCGACTGGGAGTCCATCTCAACCTACCACACCGGAGATCTGCTGACCCGCTGGAATTCCGATGCCTCCAATATCTCCAATGGCATCCTGAACTGGATCCCCAGCCTGATCATCAATACTTTTAAATTCATCAGTGCCTTTGCCATCGTTATCTACTACGATGCTTCTTTTGCTGTATTTTCCTTTATCGGCATTCCCGTGACGCTCTTGATGTCCCGTACACTGATGAATCGGATGATCCACAACAACCAGAAAAGTGCCGCCTTAAACGCCCGCATGTCCGGCTTTCATCAAGAAGCATTTTCCAATATTCAGACCATAAAAGCTTTTGATCTGATCCCGGTCTATATCAAATATTTAAAAAGTCTTCAGACAGAGTATCTGTCCATGCGGCTGGATTTCCAGAAACTGTCCATGTTATCCTCCATCCTTATGTCTGTTGTCGGACTTATCGTCAGCTATAGTTCCTATGGCTGGGGAATTTACCGTGTTTGGGACGGCGTCATCAGCTATGGTACCATGACCATGTTCCTCTCCCTGTCCGGCACCCTGACCGGGACGCTGAATGCCCTGATCGGTCTGGTTCCAAACGCCATCAGCCTGGCCACCTCAGCCGGCCGTCTGATGGATATTCTGGATATGCCCAAGGAGGACTTTAGCCAGGATGATACCGTTCTCTCCTTTTATGATCGTCACCGGGAGCAGGGAATCCGCCTGGAAGTATCCCATATCAATTATTCCTATCAGTCGGGGACAAAAGTATTTGAAAATGCCAGTCTCCACGCCTGCCCCCATGAAATTATTGCCCTGGTCGGTCCCTCCGGAGAGGGGAAAACCACTATGCTCCGTCTGATCCTGGCGCTGCTGACTCCCCAGGAGGGTTCCATTACACTGCGGAGCACAGGGCCGGGATCTCCGGACTCCCTCTCTTTGTCCCCCTCATGCCGCAAACTATTTTCTTATGTTCCCCAGGGAAATACTATGTTTTCTGGTACGATCGCAGAAAATATGAGAAATGTCAAACCCGATGCCTCCGACGAAGAGATCATCCATGCCCTGGAGATGGCGTGTGCATGGAAATTTGTGTCTGCTCTGCCAGAGGGCATCCACAGTAAGATCAAAGAAAGGGGCGGAGGATTTTCAGAAGGCCAGGCCCAGCGTCTCTCCATCGCCAGGGCACTGTTGCGCAAATCTGCCTTTTTGCTTCTGGATGAAGCCACCTCCGCTCTGGATATCGAGATAGAACGCCAGATCCTGCAGCACATTCAGGAGGACCGCTATCCACGAACCTGTATCGTCACCACCCATCGGCAGGCTGTCCTCAAGATCTGCAGCCGGATATACCGGATCCAGGACAAACAATGTATTCTGATAGAAAATGAAGAACGCCAGAATCAGTAAGAAACACTTATCTGTTCCTTTCAACCATTTTGGCGTTCTACTCTTTTTCGGGACCTTTTTATTGAAGCCCCTTATCATATTGTACCAGTGTACTGTATCTTAACTGTGCTACTTGATACGGATCTTTTTCACCTGGCTCCATTTTCCATATACTTTTTTGCTGCCTGCGGTACGGTATGCCCGTACTTTCACATAATATTTACGTCGGCTTTTCAACTTGTTAATGGTCAATGTCGTCTTTTTCATTGAACCCACGACATAGGTTTTCTTCCCTTTTTTCATCTTCCTGTTATTGGCGATCATAATCTGATAACCGCTGGAATCTACCTTTTTCCATGTAATTTTCAGCCTGCATTTCTTTTTGCTCAGAAGTTTTTTAATTACTACTTTGGTGGGTTTTTTCACTGTAGACTGGGTCGTCTGGTCCGGCCGGGCAGTAGCTGGTACTGTGTTTTGTACGAAATTTGGACCTTGTGGCGCCGGGGTCTGTGACGGTGTCGGTGTCTCCACTGGCGGAGGTGGAAGGTACTCCCCTTCCTCATTGGCCTCTGTCCAATTTTCGCCATTTCCCTTCGGCACTGCTTTTCGCACATTCCAGATGGAACTCTCACCGGAAGAATTCACCGCTTTTACTGCAAAATAATAGGTCTGGCCACCCTTCAGACCGGATATCGTATACGTCCTGTCTTTTATACCACTTATTTTTCTTGTATAGATGCCCTCTTCCTTTCCATAGTATACCGTATAAGAATCAGCCATGTTGCTGGGGCGGAACCACAGAGTAACCGTACCCTCATCTTCTCCCGGCTGTTCCGCGTAGAGCAGAGGGGAGTTTGGCGTTTTTTCTACGGTGAAGGACCACACATCATCCTCACATTCTGTAAACTTCTTCCTGTCCTTTGTATATGCTGTCACTCTCCAGTAATACGTTTTTCCGGGCTCCAAAACGTTTTGTTCAACGGTATATTTATTGTAGATCATATAATCCCGCTGAAGAATAATGTTTGACATATCTTCCTGATCAGATATTTCCAGTTGGTAGAAAAATGCATTCGTGGACTCTTCCCATATCAGCTCCGTTCTCCCTGATACATCGGACATGCCATCTTCCGGGTAGGTGAGTTGAAATCCTTCCGGCGACGTTCCCTCTCCTTTGGTTGTAAAGTAATGTAGTACCCCGTTCATCGGTCGTTCACCTTCAGAATTCTCAGCATATACGGTCCAGTAATAGGTAGTCTTTGGCTCCAGTCCCTCTCTGATTTTGTAATAACCCTGGGAAGCGTCACCAAATTGCCCGGTGCTGCGCACCGTAGTAATTCCCCGTTTATCGACAACTGGATCAGATAAATCTTCATTTGGGGATACGATTACATGGTAAGATTTGGCCTTGTAAGCGGTGGACCACTTCAATTCCGGTTTCAAATCCTCATTTTTCGCACCAACTGACGGCATATAAGGACCAAACTGCCCTGGTACATGTTCACTGTCACCTGTCAAAAAAGAATAGACTGCGTTATGTGAAACCGGCACGCTGCCGTTTTTATTCGTGGCCGTTACTCCCCAATAATAAACCGTGCCCTTTTCCAGTGGCTCAGATAATGTGTATGTCGTCTCTGTCAGACCTTCCTTTACAACGACAGGACTGGATAAATCCTTGTTTTGGGAGATCGTGAGTGTATAAGTATTCGCACCGGCAGAATCTGACCAGGAGAATAAGGGCATATCTGTCACGGCCTCTCCGTCATCCGGAGTCATCTGCGCAAAGAAACCAGGCTTTGCCTCATCCGTTTTGACGATGGCAAAATACGTCTGATCGGCTGCTGCCTCCGGGATGAAGAAGGAAAGATCCTGCCCTTCTATCGGCTGTGGCTGAATGCTCGTCTCGAACTGCAGACCATCATTTTCCACATCCGTTATACGGTAGAGATCAATGGATACGTTTTTCAACTCAAAAGGTACATTGGTCAATGATACAGCTACTTCTCCATCTGTTTTATCATTTGCCACTATAAGTTTCGCTGTTTTATTTTCCCTGTCCACCGAAACGGCACCGGTAAAATTCGTATCTCCTGTGGTTGTAACTTGAACATAATCTCCTGACATCTGGGAGAACATGTAATATACCCACCAGATCGGACGGCGCGCCGCAGGATTCTGCTGTTTTACATTTGTGGTCATCAGATCACTCATGCCATTCCAGTTTTTCGACTCCATACAGCCTTTTATATTTTTGTCAACACCTGTTCTTATTACGTTGGACATACTCCTTGCCCAATCGGTAGGATTGGTGCTGCCCGCATTGTTCTCTTCCCAGATAATGTATTTTCCATTGGCTTTCGGATACTGCTGCTGCAGGCTGCGAATGGTATCTGTCCACTTGGTCAGCTGTGGAAACGTGGCAAATTTATCGTCTTTCCAAAAAGCATGCCACGAAGGCCCCTCCACCGTAATATCATTGTCACTGGCATATGGGATATAAAAATCCGGTATCCCGCCAAAGCCAACTCCTCCTGGACCCACCGCCGGAATATCATCGGGATAGACTTCCCGCAGTGCCTCCCAAACAACACGATAGGTCTCTTCCGTACCGGTCCAATACTCATTTGTCAGATCTGCATAATCCGGCTTGGCTCCATTGTCTTTCATAAATTGAAGGATATCCTTTACATACTGCTTAAAGTTCGCCAGCTGCTCTTCTGTCTTCATTGGCTCATTTTTGGTTGTATCCATCGGACTTCCACTGGCCGTCGCCCATGAAGGATTCATTCCCATAAGCATGTACCATTCAAAACCACAGGATTTGGCACGCCGGAATGCTTCCAGATGCCGTTCCTTTACACTTCCCTCATACGCATAATAGCTTCCATCCAAATCACCAATTGCCTGAAAATTTTGGACAGGAAGGGTTTCACGATTCAGGAGCGACCCCAACAACGTCAGACGGCTGTCCGGCACATCATAGTTGGGAGTAAGAATATAACCGAACATGCACGGGTCCACTTCCCGCTGTACATCGGAACAGTCCGCTGTAATTGCCGGTGTTTCTTCTGCCTGGACGTAAATGCTGCTGGGATTTACAAGGCCAAATCCCATTAACAGCAGCAGAAATAAAATACCTGCAAAAAAACTTTTCCTTTTTGCTTTCATACCATTGCCTCCTC
Source organism: Eubacterium sp. (assembly GCA_022791495.1). GTDB lineage: Bacteria > Bacillota > Clostridia > Lachnospirales > Lachnospiraceae > Eubacterium_F. Next base: position 60,910 of record JAAVZE010000032.1, on the reverse strand, counting down.
TGCTATTTTTTGTTATATAACATTATATTTTATTTTTTCCTGTTTTTCTTGAACTATTTTACTTAAAACTAATACGATTTTGATCGGATCGGATTGAACCAAGACACGGAATATGATATCATTGAAAGAAAAGAAAGGAGGGGACTCTATGGCAGCATCGGGCACCACCAGTTATATTGAGAAGATAACCCATCAGACACAGCACCGTCCCTTTTCGCTGCACCACACGATCGTACATCCGAATGAACCGTGTGCCTTATACCTTCATTGCCATTCCGAAATGGAATTTTTTTATTTGGAAAAAGGAAAGGTAACACTGCAGGTGGAGGAGAAGGATTATTTTTTGCAGGAAGGCGACGCTGTCTTTATCCCGCCAAATCTGCTCCACAGCTCCTGGCGCGCCTGCGGCCTGCTGGATGAGTGTTCCTTCTATGCCGTTGTTTTCTCCAGGGAAATGATTATGGATTGTACGCCGTCCTATTGTGAACACTATTTTGAGCCGATTTTTTACAGCGCCGCGAACTGCTCACTTTCCATCAAGCCCGATGTAGAATGGAAACGAGGCATTCTTACACGGTTAAAGGAGGTATTTTCTCAATTTGAAACAAAGATAGAAGACTGTGAGCTTTTGCTGCGGGGCAACCTGCTTATTATCTGGCAGCTCCTTTACAATGAACATCTATCTCAGATAAGCAGCCAGTATTCCAGCTCCCCTATGTTTCCACAGCTTATAAAAAGCGTCGATTTCATATCCAGCCACTTTACGGATTCGATTTCTCTGAAAACCCTTGCCCGGGATGCCGGACTGAGCGAAGGACATTTCTGCCGTCTCTTTAAGGAGTTTACCGGATTTACTCCCTTTCAGTATATCAACCGAAAACGCATCACCAAAAGTTGTGAATATTTGTCAAAAACCAACAAAAAAATAGCTGAAGTTGCCGTATTATGTGGTTACAACAACATCAGCTATTATAATCGTATCTTTTTACGAATCATGAAGGAAACTCCCTCTTCTTACCGGAAACACTTCCTTCACTCTGAAAAATAAATTATCTCATCTATTAATCCGTCAGTTTCACACTGGTCACCTGAAGGCCTGTATCCGCTGTAACAATTAGATCCCCAAGCCCAATATTATCCGTCGGATTCTGGTGATAAAAGTAATCAATCACAAGAGTTGTTCCTGTACCGAGACCAACAAGAGTTCCATTGCTGTGCTTATATTCAACAGGCAGATTAAAGGATATCGTCATCGTCTGTTTGTCTTTTGTGTGGTCCGCCTGATGTTTGCCATCAATCTGAATCCGGTAATCACCGCGGCCAGTCTGCATCTCTTGATGAACCTGCGTCGTGATGGTATAACATCCACTGGCTGCATACACACCCTCACTCAGCTCTTCATTGATCAAGATGGTCGGTTTGCTATACTCTTTCATACGTTCATCCTCCATAAAAAAGCGATTCACTATGCATCTATATCCGTATTATATAACATTTCATTATGCTTTGTCAATGATTCGTATCTTTATTTATCCCTTTCAAAATTTTTGAACAAATGCAGCTCCTTCGTATACCGGCTCCGCTCTCTCGTTCTCTGGATCACCTCCAGGAAAGAAATCCCCCGGATCTTCTGGTTATTCCGGCAGAACTTTACAAAGGCCATCACCCACAATACCGGCCAGAGCAGCAGGATACGGCTTGCGCTGGGATACCCCAGCCGCATCTGATGGTGAAATTCCCGGACATAATCCATAAAGCTATTTCCCCGAAGCACCACCATCCGGCTTTTTTCATGAAGGCCAAACTCCTCAGCATCGAGAATCTCCCTCATGAATACCTCCGCAGAGCCCTGAAAAGTTCCTGTCAGGATCCCCTCTGCCCGCCCTCTGTCCAGTCCGAGATATTCAGTACAAAGAGAAGTGATCATATCAGAAAATCCCCTCAGGCCGGTCTGCCGGATCCACATGAGATACCTTTCCCGTTCTGTCTGAGGCACCGCCCCGTTCCACAACGCCACCCAGTCGCAGAGAAGTTTAAGACCAAACCCTGCACGCAGGAAATGCTGCAGCATATGAAGAAGCAGCTGAAAGGCATGGTCTCCCTTTTCCAGCACCGGGAAGTCCAGTCCCATCACATTGACTACCTGGGTCCGCCGTCGCAGCTGATCCATCTGGTTACTCAAAAAACTGTTAATCTTTTCGCTGTCGAAGGGTTCTGCCATCATCACATGAAGCTCCACATCGATCCCCTCACTGGTCCGCCATACCTCATGATGATTTCCATTTTCACCGGGTTTGCTGTTAAATCCCATTTCCAGGAAAAGTCGTTCTGCCTTTCCAAGCTGTTCCGGCTTCATCAAGAGCACATCCACATCTCCGGATTTACGCAGTTCGGGTACCGGATAATCCCCCGCGGCAGCAGCCCCTTTGAGAACAGCAGAAGGAATTCCCGCCTCTTCCAGAGCATTTACCACATAGTGGGTAAGAAACATCAGATGATAACTCTGCTGAACCGTGCGCCGGCTTTCATTTTCCAGGCGGAGCCGAAATGATTCTGGAAACGGATATCCCTGTTCCACGAGAGGATACAGCAGCGGCAGCACCACATGGGCCTGCGCCAACCCCAGTATTTCCTCCCAGCATTCATCGGAAAGCGGCTGATCTGGAACCTTCGCCTCTTCCCCGCAAAGCGTGGCAGCCAGATAGCCAAACAGCTTTCTTTCGCTCTGGGAAAATGTCACCATTGTGCTGTTATTCATTGGCCCTTTCCCTCCATTTATCCGTCACACTGATAAACTTCTTACACAAAAACCGGAATTCCTTCGTTCGGAAATAGCAGAGAAGAAAAATAAGATTCGGAATCGTGATACAAATCAGTAAACGGATGCCTAAAATTCTCCACGTTCCGCCCCCCACTCTGAGACAGAGCAGATTTGTCACAAACCCCGCTCCTGCCACCACTGCCGTATAAAATCCATAACGCAGGAAATAAGAGGCGGCCCTGCTCTTTAAACTATGCCGGTACAGAATCCACGGTTCTACCCAGAAGGAGGTCAGGAGCGTACTGATCAGCGTCCCGGCAAATACGCCCACCGTACCGTACTGCCTTGCCAGAACGATAGAGATCACCAGATTCAAAAGCGCCCCTGCCAGGGATTTGTACCGGTCAAACCAGAACAATCCCAGTGAATCCCGAAATACCAGCGCCGCCTGCCGCATTCCTGTGACGAAAAAATTGAGGCATAAAACCAGAACCACCTCCATCGGAAATACATACTGGTATCCAAAGCTGATCTCCACAAAGGGATTTAACAGTTCATAGAGACAGATCACCGCAAAACCATACATCCACTGTCCCACAAAAAAAGAACTCTCGAAGATCCGTCTCACCCGGCCGCTGTCCTCAGTCACACCCAGATTTCCCACGCTGGCTGTGATCCCACGGAACACCTGGCTCACCAGCTGATGGATGGAACCGATCACCAGATAGTAGTTGGAATAACAGCCCACGCTGATGATCCCCACGATGGAGGACAACATTAGATTGTCGGTATTATTTACCACTACGTCCCCGATCTTGTGCATAAGCATGGCGCGGATGTTTTTAAATATTCCCTTTCTCTCCTCGGGATCCAGGGGCTGGATGTTCTTCTCTCTCAGATAGGGATAGAGGCGGTTCGCCTTCCTGGATATGCTGATATTATTTCCCAGAGTACACAAAATATATATGACGAGAAACAGTATAAAATTATGGGTCGCCAGAAGAAGTATGATTTGCAGCGTATCCTGGATCAGAAGAAATATCATCTGGTAGATCTCTCCGATATAGCTGAGCTGATGGGCATCGATCAGTGTCTTTTTGTAGATCAGCAGATAGGACAGCACCGAATTTGTCAGATACATCAGATAGATCAATATCAGATGATCCACTTCCGGCTGATGCCGGATGAGTACATCCATAAATGGGATGACCGCCAGCCCCCCTGCTAAGACGATCCCCGCCACAATTCGATAAAACCGGCAGTACATCTTCATAAGGGATTTCTGCCGCTCAAAATCCCCTTCCGCGATCGGCTTATAAAGGGCATAGGTAATAGCAGTACCCACCCCCAGTTCAGACAGCGCCAGCACATTCAGCACATCCGAAAAGAGACCATTTACCCCGACATAGCTCTCACTGAGGCAATGGGTGAACACCACTCTTGTGGCAAACCCCATAAGGATCGCGACGATCTTCGATACCATCGCCGCAGTGGTATTGCGGACCGAGTGCTCCGTCCTGCTTCTCTCCATCACTTTCTTTCGCCCCCTTTTACTTTTTTATCGTATTCTTTCTGCTTCTATGTTATACTTAGCTCAATAGCGCTGATCTGAGCCTGCCCTATACCGCTGATCAGACATGCCGTCCTGGCGGCGCCACCATATAGGAAGGAAAATTCTCTATGTCCCATTTTATCTTAAAAAAACGATATATTCTGTTGGGCAGCCTGGTTCTGGTATGCGGGCTGTGTGCCCTGTTTTACTTCACTGTTCCCCGCATCCAGTATGAGGCTGCAGCCATGGAAGAGAACAGTGAGATACTGAATAATCCCTATTGTGGGTTCTATCACCTCTATGGCTATCTTCTGTCAGAGGAAGGCAGGGAACCCGCTCAGCAGTGGTGTGAAAATATGCTGGCCAACGACTCCCAGTCCATCCTTCTGCTGCAGATCAACCTCAAGAATTATTCTGGCAGCCCCATCAGCAACTCTGCCCTGGATCAGCTGGATACGATACTTTCTACATTTTCCGGCGCAGACAGACAGCTTATTGTCCGCTTCCTCTACGACTGGGAGGGGAATGCCCTCCAGACAGAGCCAGCCAGCCAGGAGCGGATCCTGTCCCATATGAAACAGGTGGCACCGGTGGTGAACCGCTTCTCCAGCCATGTCTTCCTCCTGCAGGGAATATTTACCGGCAACTGCGGGGAGATGAACCAGACCCATTATGGAGACAGGGAACATCTCACTCTGTTTATGGAAACCCTTGCCTCTGTGACTTCCCCGGATATATTTTTATCCGTTCGGACGCCACAGCATCTGCGGATCATCACAGGTACCAGAACACCTTTGGACAGCAGCCAGGCATATACCGGAGGCCTTCCGGCGCGCCTCGGTCTCTACAATGACGGTATGCTCGGTGATGTGTACGACTGTGGCACCTACGATGACACTCCCTTTGCCGGAACCAGTGATCCCGCCGAAAAGGGAACCCGGTCAGAAGAGATCCGGTTTCAGAACCAGCTCTGTCTTTATGTGCCCAATGGAGGCGAAGCTGTCCTGGATAATCCTTACAATGACCTGAACCGTGCAGTCCCGGATCTGAGACAGATGCATGTGTCCTATCTCAGCGCCGACCATGATTCTTCTGTGCTGGACAAATGGAAAGCTTCCCAGTTTCAGGGAACCCCCGGTGATCCTTTTGACGGGGCAGACGGCTATGACTATATCGCCGCCCATCTGGGCTACCGGTATGTGGTGCGGAATTCCTGGGTGACAGGCACAGAAGGATTTCGTCCCCGGCCTGCCCTGCACATAACTGTGGAAAACACTGGATTCTCGCCAGCCTACCGCTCTTTTGACACAGAGATCCTTCTCCACAATACTTCCAGCGGAGAAAAAATATCCCTTCCAGTCGCTTTTGATAACCGGACCCTGCTGCCAGACAAACCGCAGACCCTGTCCGTGTCCATGGATATAAAATCCATCCCGGCGGGAACCTGGCAGCTCTCTCTGTCCATGACTGACCAATCCACCGGCATTTCCATCCAGTTTGCCAATGGCGGGCAGAGTTCAGAAGAAGATGTGGTCTGCGGGCAGCTCAGTATAAAATAACCTTTCCTAACAGCAGACGCCCCTTCTCTCCCTGGCGGTTGGCAAAATATACCGCCCTGCTGTCAAGGCATCTGCGCATCGAGAGAAAATATTTACCCTCTCTTGATATCAGGTTCTGCGACAGACAAACCCTCCCACCGGGGTTCCAATTTCGTACATCTGTTTCGATCTTTTGGATCTCGGTATTTCCATCCAGATCCTCATATTCCAGCAACAGTTCTGCCTCTTCATACATCCTGGCAAAACCGATGTTTTCGATCTCCAGCTGCAGCTTCATTTCTTTCTTTCCCGGTTTTAGTAATACTTTGCGTACCACAAACCGGTATCCCAGATGACGGCCAATATAATCAAAGCCATTCATCCCCTGCCAGACATCCTCTTTCTGCCATTTCAGCTTTCGCCAGATCTCAAATACTCTTTTATCATGGTCCCGGTTGAGATAGGAGAGATTCATCCGGGACAGCCGTCCGGCGATCTGTTCCAGCGACATCTTTTCTGTCATCTCCCCATAGACCACCTCACCGCCCTGGGGCGCATACCGGCATAAGTGCTCCTCAAAATCCAGTTCTTCCTGGGGGAGCCAGGGCTGTTCCCAGCCAGTCTCTTCCCTGGGCTGGTACCCAAAGGTACCCAGATCTGTCTCCGAGGCAAGAATACCATCGTTGTACAGCCCGGTCTTAGCAGTCTTCGCCGCTCTCTCCCATTCCTCCCGGTCAAAGATCTGTCTCCACTGGACAGGTTTTCGCACAGAATGATAGATCCTGCCTTCCGTGCCTTCCCGAAAGATCGATGCCAGACGGCACATATATCTGGAAGACAGATATCTTGAGGTGTGCATCTCTCCCCAGCTCCCCACAAGTATCCCCTGATACACAAAAATATGCTGTGCCTTTGCTCCCATCAATTTCGCCAGCTGCTGAAAATGCCCCTCCACTATAGCAAAACAGTCTGGTTCATTTTCCAGTCCTTTTCCCTCCAGATCGTAGACAAATCGTAGCAGGATATCCTTCCCAGCCTCAAAAAAAGTCTTTAGAATGCTGCGGATCCAATCCAGTTCCTCCCGTTTTATAAAGTCACCGCTGGCGGGTATGCGGATCAAGAGAAGCACAAGGGAATCGGTTTCATGGAGACTGCTCCTCATTTCCTCCGGCGTCCTGCAGGTTCCGGTTTCAAAGGTATGGATCTGATACCAACCCCGCCCCGGATTGTACAACTCTTCGGCAGACTCTATGAGTTCAAAGGGCTCAAACCTCCATCTATGCATCCTTTTCATCGGCAGCCCCCGCATCCAGCTTGAATATTCGTATTCCTACCCAGACGGCAAGGATAGAAAACAGCATCCGGCACATATAAAACAGTGGCTTTAACCCCGAGTGCATACTGACTCCCTCGGTCCGCGGGTGCATCACCGCCGGAACCTCCACCAGCCGGAAGCCCAGAAGCAGCATCTGCATGATGATATTGGCATCGGGATACCGGTCGTCAAAATGATTGTAGCGGGAATAAAAGATAACCACCCGGCGGCTGAGCCCCTGCAGCCCTGTGGTGGGATCCGCGATCTTCCGTTTGGTTCCAAGAAAGATCAGGGTGCGGAACAGTGACCAGGCAAGTTTTTTCGCCAGGGAGACAGGAAAGGGAGTGCTTCCCTCCATAAATCTCGATCCCAGCACGATATCCGGCTTCTTTCCCTGTTCATCCGCTGTTTTTAATTTCTTATAGATCACAGGTATATTGCACACATCATGCTGACCGTCCGCATCCATCTGGATCACATACTCATATCCTCTGCGGATCGCATACTTGTATCCCAGCTGCAGGGCACTTCCATAGCCAAGATTAAATACATGGGTAACGATCTGGTACTTCCGTCCCTTTACGATCCAGTTTGTAGCGTCGGAAGATGCATCATTCATGATCAACACATCAGCGATGGCGGCAATGTCCGGCTGTTCCAGCTGGTCCAGCAGCTTCTCTATATTTTTTTCTTCATTATACGCGGGAATTATAATCAGTAATTCCTTCGTCTCTTCCATATCGTCACCTCCCTATCCTTCCGTGATCAGGCCCAGCAGCCGTTCCAGCTGCTCTCTCTCCACAAGATCCTTTTTTGCCGCTTCCTCTCCGTAACGCCGGCATGCTCCCGGATCCCGGAGCAATTCACAGATTCCGTCTCGAATCCCTTCTGCAGACAGCTCACACATTCTGCCGTCAATGCCGTCTCTGACCTGCTCCCTGTTGCCGCTGCAGTCAGAAACCAGGATCGTACATCCCAGCGTCTGTGCTTCCTGTATGGCGATGCTTTTCCCCTCGTAGCGGGTGCAGTGAACGTAGAGGTCTGTCTGGGCATAATAAGGATATGGGTTTTCTTTGGCTCCCAGCAGAAGAAAATCTTTTTCCAGACCATACTGCTGGATCTTCTTCTCCAATAGCCTGCGTTCCTCGCCCTCTCCCAATACATACCATCTCACATTTTGTCCCATTTCCTTCAGAAGTTTCATCGCATCTACCGCTGTTCCATAGGCTTTCTGGGCAGTAAGCCTCCCCACAGTAAGGATACGGACCCCATCAAAATCATCCTCAAACCCGCCAGGGAGCGCCGCCCGCTCCCGGATCCTTCCCGGATCGATCATATTATGAAAGATCTCCGTCTTTTCCCCGTATTCCGGATAGGTCTCCAGAAAATGCCGGCGCACCTCATCTGACACCGTGTAGATCCGGTCAAATCTGGCATAACAGTCTCGGTCCAAAGATCTGGTATACCCGGCTTTCCCATAATCAATGTGGATAAACCCTGCCTTTTTCGCTGCCTTTACGTGATCTGCCACGAAGTAAGCGGAACCGCCCTCCAGATAAGCCACCGCCAGATCATAAGTTTCTTCCGGCGCCGGCGCCCCGTCAGACATCACCCGCCACAATAGTTTATCCGGCAGCAGCTTCCCCTTCCTGATCATGGAAACCAGATTTTTTATCAGATAGGGAAGATTGCGAAACACACTACCCCGCCGGAATAATGTTCGGAACACATGACGGTTCAGCCTCTTTTTCCCCTCCCTGCTCAGCACCGATTCCCGGCAGAAATCTGCATTGAGAAGCCTGACATGGGAGGGCAGCTGATCCACCATCTCCCCCTGATTCAGCAGAACAAAAAGTGAGATCTCATATTCCCTGGGGGAAAGACTGCGCAAAAGTTCCAGCATCGCTGTCTCCGCCCCGGCTCCTCCCAGCGTATTGATGACAAATAATATCTTCTTCATTCACACACCTCCCGCCTGACCCGACTCCATCGAGCTAATGAATATAGAAATACTAATTTTTCTTCTTGAGCTCCTCCAGTTCTGCCAGGATCCGCTCATTTTCCTGATTCAGCAGAGAGACCTGCATGGCAAGCTCCTGATTTTTGCGTCCCAGGACGGACAGCTGGATGCTCAGAAAATACAGACAGCACACCACACAACTACCCGCCACTATGATAAGCAGCATACCCATTCCGCTGACATACTGGCTCAGCGCGACCGGCCGGAGGAGGATCCCCGCCAGAACCAGCAGAAAAGATATCACCCCCCAGAGCAGGCAGAACTGCTCCTTTAACCGACGTTTTGCCAAAGATAAAATAGTCTGCATAAAAATTAATACACCCGCTGTGATCATTACAATCCGTAATATCTCCCCTGTATGCATGGACTTCACGCCTCCTCATTCTCTTTTTGCTGTAACACCAGCGAATACCGGTCAAACACTTTGGAATCCGGCTGTTTACCATGCCCAGCCTCCAAGATGCTTCCCCGGCAGAACACATGCTCATCGAGATGGTCTTCCAGCCAGTTCAGGCGGTAGTAGGCACTGCACCAACCCAGAAAAGCTCCTGTGAACACACCGATCCCATACCAGATCTCCGACAGGTTCACCGCTACAATGCTTCCACCAAGAGTTGACAGGCAAAAAATCAGTGCAGTCAGAAGAGAGCCCGTGAGATCATTAAAATAATACAGGAAAATAATCGCTGCATACATGATAAATAATATAAAATAACCTGCTGCCAGACATGGATAAATCTTCATCACCATTCCCCCAAAACCAAACCTGGGAAGCAGGATAATACACAGAAAGAACAGGACCGCAGAAATAATAAACTGGATTCTGGCGAGATTCATTAATTCCTCGGAAACCTGACGGAACATCCGTTTTTTCGCCAGATCAATGTCCATCTCCCTGCCGCCGATCACCGCCTCCGAGTAGGCCTTATATCTCTCGTGAAAATGCATTTCTATCCGGGAAATAAAAATAATCGAAGTAGAAATATTGGTAAACATGGCAAGGCAGGTCGCCAGATCGTAGGAAGGAGCACTCACGAAGGTGTCCGCCACCACCATCTGAAGTTCTGTGGTCCAGAATACAAAATTGTGGATAAACAATCCAAGGATATAGAGAAAATTCGTCACGATAAGCTTCCAGTACCGCTTAAAATAGTGTAGTACCCTTTTATATTCCCCACTGTTTCCCCGGAAATAATTTCGTATCACGGCGATCTCCAGGCTGGCGATCAAAAGGAACCCAACATCCAGAGAAACCAGCATAGAAAAGGTCTTTTCCAAATGGAACCAATAGACAAGTGCAGCAGATAAGCCTACGGTCAGCACCATCCCCAGAAAGAAAAAGAAGGAGATCTTCTTATAATCTTTACAGATAGACAGATACAGCATCTCATAGAATACCAGAACCAGCAAAACATATCCGCAGTAGCCGACTGCGACAAAAGCACCAGACACCTGCGCCACCATATACTCCCTGATACAGAAGGGGATGCCAAACAGGCAGCTGAATCCAACATTTATAACCATCCCCATATAAAAACAGGGAAGAACGTCATCGTAAGTCTCATCATAGATCACATCGGACATATATCTTGACAAAACAGAATTAAAGGGGGCCGCTGTCAGCAGGGAAAAAACAAAGATATAAAGGACAGTGCAGGCAAACAACTCCCTGGCTGCATAACCGGTTTTTGAAATCTCCAATATTAGCTGCATCGCAACAATAGCAAAAATCACCATGATCATAGGAGCGATGGTGATCACCGTACTGTATCCCATACCGACCAGATTGGTAGTCAGCGTATTCTTATTGTATATTTTATTCAGTTTTACGCCGATTCCAGCCATAATCACCTCTCCCCTCTATCCGGTAACAGAAAATGCTTCTTCACTCCAGATCCCGCCAAAATGTCCACAAAAATCGTAATAAATTTCACGATAGGTCTTCCGCATGTCCTCGATCTTATATTTGCTCATTACCCGGCGGTATCCGTTTTCCCCCATCCGTTCTCTCTGTTCCTGATTCTGTGCCAGCTCCACCATGGCATCGGTAATCTCTTCCAGATTCATAATGTGGGTGAGAATCCCCGCTGTCCCAAAATCGTCCTCCTCACCATAGATCAGCCCCCGGCAGTTCCCCACATCAGTGGCGATCACCGGCTTATGCGCCGCAAAGCTCTCTAATATCGTCAGCGGCTGCCCTTCACTGATACTGGTGAGAATGGTCATATCCATACGCCCCAGGTATTCCCTGACGTCCACCCGCCCGGTGAATACCACATCGGATACCCCCAGTGTTTCTACCAGTTCAAAACACTCCCCTGCATATTCCTCATCCTCGTCACAAGGTCCCATGATAAACAGACGAAGGGCTGGTACCTTCTTTTTGGCAAAAGAAAATGCCTGGATCATCGTCTTCACATCCTTGATGGGGGTCACCCGGAGTACCGCCCCGATCTGGATCATATTTCGCTCTTCCCCCTTCTTATAGGGAATTTCTTCCAGTCTTCCCGTATCGATGCCGTTGGGGGTTACCCTGGTTTTTTCGGCAGGGCATCCCAGCTCGATCTGGAGGCCTCTGGCGTGTTCGTACAGGCTGGTAACCAGATCCGCCCGGTCATAGGCTGCCAGAGACATCTTTTTAAACTGTTCGATCCATATATTTTTATAGATCCCATCCACCCAGTCTGCTTTGATCAGCTCTTCTTCCCTTTCCCTGGTATAGATCCCGTGCTCTGAGACCAGCAGGCCGCAGCCGTAAAAATGCTTTGCCATACTTCCCAGTATTCCGGCGTAACCAGTGGAGACACAATGATACAGGTCTGCCAGAGGAACCCTGGTCTTTAAAACAAAAAAAAGGGGAAGATAGATGGATCTAAGGGTCCACAAAAAGTCCGAGAATACGATCTGGGAGTAGCGGATCTTATAACATTCCCTGGCAATATGAAAAAAATCCGGTCCCATCAATAATTCATCGATGGAAAACTTTTTAAAATAAAAGAGGTCAAAGATAATGTCCCAGTCTATCTTTTCATTGAGCACCATACTTCTCAGCGCCTGGTATTCCTTTTTATTTAATTTGAATTTATTTCTTTTCATCTCCCGGTTCTGCCAGTCGCGGTCCTCTAAGTATACCTCGTGAACCTCCGTGAGATTTTCTGGCAGTTCATAGGCAAATCTGCCCCGCTGGGAACGGTTCGCCACGATGGCCAGCAGGATAAATTCAATATTCGGAAAATTGCGGATCATGCTGTGAATCCAGCCGGATACTCCGCCTACAACATAGGGATAACACCCTTCTGCCACAATACAGATCTTCACCTCTCTCACCTCTTTTCTCTGTCTAACCCTGCCTGATTTCATCTGAAACATTCCTGAAATGGGACAATGTACACATCAGGGCAGATAATAATATAAGGAATCCTCCGGTTGGCACCGGATCGTCAACTCGTCCTGGCCGGCACGGATCAGATAAGCGTCCGTCTCAATCTTTGTGAAATCTCCCCCCTGTACAGACACCACCTTCTCTCCATGGGCTCGGAAAATAAACCACAGGTCCCCGTTCCGCTCCTTTATGCTGACATGAATCTCGTCACCTTCTCTGGAATCCTCATAATCCATCGCAAGAAAATTCCGTATTCTAGTATCGCATTCGGAAGCCGAAGTCTGATCAAACATCTCAAAAGCCTTCCAGTAGGTATTGATCTGGCTGGAAAATTTCTCAGACACGATCTCCCAACGGTCCTCTTCTTCCTCCGGCCAGGTGATCTGATTCATGTCCAAAACGATATTTGAATAACCCAACGCTGTCTGGAGGCTTTTCATCCGGATATCTTCCTTATAGGTATGGGAAATTCCCGTACTCGTTATACTTTGAAGCGTCGTTTTGTCATCCAGATATGAAACCACCGGGCGCTCCGCCGAATAGATGCTTGCTACGGTCTGAATATGTTCAAAAAAGGCATAGTCCTTCAGCTTCTCTATACTGTACGCCGCTCCTCCTGGGGGAATATAGGCTGCTCCATACCGATACTGGCTACCAGAATTTTGGAAGAAGGACTGATCTGCATTCATCTTCCGGGTCAGATCACCGGCAGAGACATACTCCAGTGTAAGTCCTGCCTCCGCTTCCCTCTCCTTTAACTGCCGCAGATAAAAGACCAGCTGATCCTTCCGGGGTTCCTTGTCATCCCCGTAATCAAACTGTGGAGCCAGATAACAGGTCAGATGGGCACCGCTTTTATCAACTGCGGAACAAAGGCCTGGCCAGATGATATCCCGGAATACGGCGGGCAGTTCCCTGCTGTAGAGTTCTTTCATTCTCTCCGAATTTTCTGCCGCCAGCCCCGGAAAATTTGCCACTCCCATACACTGGGCATTTACCACCGGATACAGATCATAGGGCTTAATCTCTGCCAGAATGGCGCTCAACATGCCAATTCCGGTGCAGTCTTTCATATAATCGCCATTTACAGCAAACACCTTGCCCTTTCCCAGACCGACACGCCAGATCAATGGCGGCAGCTCCTCATTTTTCACCGAAGGATCAGAAACTATGCCTGTCATATAAGTTTTGCAGCCGTTAGTTGTCTCATACCAGGGTATGCTATGCTCCAGATCCTGCCGCTCCTGTTTCTCTTTGGCATCCGCTGGAAGATAGATCGCCTGCCCCCCCAGCAAAAATCCGGAAAACAGATTTACGCCCTTGATCTCCTGCCGCAGTTCCTTCACCTGACGGATCCCCAGCAGCTCTTTCCACTGGCGGGAGGCTTTTATCTCTGGGACATCCGGCAGATCACAGAAAACCAGCGTGCCTCCCCTCCGTACCATTTCCGTCAATGCCTCAATATCCTTTTTTTCTCTGACATAGGACGACTCCAGGAGAAGCACCTCTGCCTTCTGGGAGACATCTTCCGGACATTCCTCCACACTCTGGCATACCATCAGTTCCCGTTTTGTATACGTACACCACCAGGAGACCGTCTTTCCGATATCGCTCTTCCCGTTTCCCACAAACAGCACATAATCTCCCTTTTTCAGCACATCCTTCGGAGGGCTTTTCTGCCAGGCATCCTCTCCCTCCAGACCGGCATCCACTGCATAATGATTGACGTCATATTCATTTCCCGACTCTTTCATGATCTGTGAGAACTGAAACAGAAATAACAGCACGAACATGGTCACTCCCATGATCAGAAAATTTTTCCTTGTTATCATACTCTCACTCCTCTATTTTACGGGAATTATAACCGTAGTCGATAGCAAAATTTAGTAAGTGGTACGGGTTCTGTTTGATCTTATAACATATGAACTGGTCCGTCTCACAATAAGTCCTCACATCATAAGGATACAGCTGCTTAAATTCCTGCGCCCAGTAATAGATCCGGGACATAAGAATCCAGCGGTTCTCTCCTTTGTACATATCGATGCCCCCCACACTGGGAAGCTCACGTACCGCCCCCTGTCTCGATACCTGCTGACCACTTTCCGAATAATGTTCTGTATAGTCAATGGGAACTTTTTCGATAAAGACATATACGCTGTCGGTAGGAATACGGATCAATGGCTCCGCTCCTGGCTCCATGTTATTTAATTCCATATCCTTCAAAAAGGTGATCAGCTCATAATGATAGCCATGATCCAGTCCCATCTGCGTCTCGTCATTGGCAGAGCAGATTGTCCAGGTAAAATCCTTTTCTTCCCGTATAATATTGGTCAGACAAGTGATGGCTTCATTGGTGACAAGGGTTGTATTCTCCACGGGTTCCTTGCGGTAATCCCCGTTCCACAGCAGGCAGACCGAAGCTGCCACGCAGACCAGAGAACAAAAATTCCGTCCTTTACTCCAGTTTTCCTTCCATAATATAAGACGAATCACCCCGTCTGCCGCAAAGGCAAATGCCACTGGCAGCATATAGCCAAAATAAATCCGGCACCGGCTGCCATCCATCAGCTCCGGCAGACCTAAATCCTTCGCGGTCTGAAGAACCAGCAGCAGTACCATAAAGACACCTGTGGACAGAAGCATGGCGCCATAACACGGTCTTCGGAACACCAAAAAGAGAATCCCCAGCAAAAAGAGCAGCTCCATGGCAGCCAGAACTACAAGATAGTACCAGGACTGTGGCTCATGCAGCACCGCACCGTTGATCGCAGAGCAGAGCCTATCCCATACCCCCTCCAGCTTTTTCCGGATTCCCTCTGCCGGTTCACCACCGCCTGTGGTTACACCAGACTCTGGGACGGTCAGTTCTGCCACCTGGTTCCCCCTTTCATCATAGTAGATAACCGTGGCACCAATGTCGTCCTCTTCTGTGCTGTCCTGCTTTTCATCAGAACCGTTGATGACGCTCATCCCCCATCCCAGGGATCCCTGCAGCGGCGTTCCCATGGCATAGGCTGCCGCCATCGGCAGAACGGCGATCATCACACTGATAAATCCAGTGAGCAGCACACTCCAAAAATACTGTTTGCGCAGGAACCAAAACAGATACCCTGCTGCCACCCCCGCACAAAACAGCCCCGCGATCATCGTATCATAAAAATGTACCGCGAGAGTCATGGAAAAGCTCATGGCAAAAAATACCAGCGCAAACCGGGACTCTTTGGGTGGCAGCCATTTTTTCACTTCCTGTCTTCTCTCCTGGAAAAAATAAAAAGCAAAATAAATCGAGGGAAGAATAAAGATCATTCCGTACTCCTGGGGAAGTACCGAAAAAAAACGCAGATATGTGCTGGGCTGCAAAAAATTACCAATTACGTAGATTCCCATGATTCCGTAACCGATGTATCTGCTCCGGCAGCACAGACGGATGAATCCCAGCAGAACCATATGGAGCATCAGTGTCTGTACAAAAGAAAAAAGCCGCATAAAGACATAACTGTCTATACCAAATACTGTATGAAGATAGTAAATCACACAATGATAACCAAAGGGATACACCCCGTCGATGAAAATATTGTTTCTGCTCATTCCGTTGATCCAGTATAGATGTACCGGAGTATCAGAAGCAGTATACCCATATCCCCGAAGCAGCTGTATACCGTAGAAGGCTGCCAGCAGTACTAAAACTGCCGCCACCAGTATCCACTCCAGCCACCTCTTTTTAAAACTATACAAAAACCCACGCCCCACCGCTGCCACGCCATGCCGCAGATGATCCAGGATACGAAATACAACAGTCTTTCCCCCCAGCTTTCCCTCCGTAATACGGTGCAGATTATTCCAAAGGCTGCGAAAAAAGGACACAAGACCTATATTATTCCACCGCTGCCACAGGACAAGAGCCGGAACAAAAGTAGCGATGACCAGCGTAAAACGATTGGAAATATGAAGAAGCTGCAACAAAAAAACGAGATTCATGATATAAAAATTTCCCGACAGCAAACAGATAAAAAACTTCTGGGCAAACCTGCGCTCCCGGATCCTGTTATGCAGAACGAAAGCAGGCAGCAGTACTGTCATGATCATATATACGCCTAAAATCTCGGTAAACTGTAATATTGTGTAAAGCCTCATTGACATTGGCAGCACCTTCTATCTTCCTTATTGCTGAAATACCCGGATGAGCTCCAGCGTCTCATTGTCGATGACCACTTTGGAGTTTCGCAGCTGCGAGAGGACCTCAAAAAACCGCTCCCTGTCCCCAATGGAAAAAAACAATTTCAGCTGGCATGTATAGGTAGCCAGCGTATCTGGATAATGTTCCGCTGCCCGCTCACACCAGATCCTGCACCGGTCAAAATCCTGGATCTCAAGCAGACGCATACTGACCGCCTGGAAGTGACGGCTTGTCACCTGATCCGGGTGTTCCCAATATAATAATTCACAGACAGAATCCATCTGTTCCACAAAGGATCTCTGTTCCATATCTGTAAATACCTGCTGCCGCAGTACCTGGTCCATATAATCAATGAGGAGTCGAATGTATTCCGCCTGATTTTCTTCCCGTTTCTGAATCTCGTTATAGCACTTCTGCACCGTGGTCCGAAAGTCGTTCAGCGCATCCTGGAGAACCGAAGCCGCATAGTGGGAAGTTTCCGAATCCTCACTATTTAATGCCAGTGAGATTGAGGCCAGCGACTCCCGGATATCTCCCCTCACCACATTCAACATCAGGGTACGCAGATTATCTTTATCCGTAACGGCTAACGCCTCCTCCATGGACACAACGGTACGTCCACGTTCCTCATCGGCATGGGTAAAGGTCTTCACCCGGTCCTTTTTAAAGATCACATCTTCCAGATCCACCCCCTGGAAGAAAAAACAACGGTAAATGATATAGCCAAAAAAGACATAAAGAACACCGAGAACAGGGCATAATATCATCACCATGCCTTTGGAAATATAACTGAGAGGCCGCTCTTTATTTTGAACCCGGTTCCAGATCAGATACCCCACTGCCACCAGAGTATTGATAAGGACCACAATAATGAATCTCTCCATATCTGAACTCATTCCTCGATTCTTTCCACGATCCTGCTTTGTATCCCTGCTCCTGCAAATCTGCTGATGACGATATCTGCCTCATTCCGAAGAGTATTAGCCAGCAGCACGTACATTTTACCATCCCTCATGGTACCCAGGTAGTCGGTCTGACGAAGATTCTTCATCAACACTTTTCCAATCTGTTCATAATCTTCGGATTCTGTCTGTATCTGGAGTAACGTACATACGGTAAGGTTTTTTCTTTTTGCCTTTTGGTAGGCAGTCACAAGGGCGCTGAACGCCTCAGGTTCCAGAATCTGGGTATCCTCCACATATCTCTGTTCTTCGAGAGCCGCCATGTAACGGCTTGCCCGCAGCATGGCATTCTGGATCAGGTAACTGATGACAACAAGCAGATTCGCCTGTCCCAATGTCATCCGTTCCCATGGGATCCCCCATACCATAACGATCATATTCATTTCCTCTTTGTCATAAATGGCATTTGCCATCAGAGGGTATCGTTCATCCATCTGGCGGTTGATGTAAACCTTACGCTCTTTCAGACACTCATAAAGCTCTCCCATCTCTGGATAACGGATGGAATTTCCCAGCTTGCGCGCCACATCCGAGCTGGAGGAAAACAGTCTGGCGTAATCTGAATTGTACACAGTATAAATCGCCACATCCGGACTGCGCAGGATCTTGGATAAAATTTCTACTGCATAAAAGAGGACCTCTTCCGGCGTATACTGATCCAGGGTAGAGGTAATACTGTACAGCTTTCCGATGCTGTCCTTCTGATCGATTACCTGCCGCTCCAGCACATCCTTCACCCGGACGTTGCTGCTGTTGATATCTTTGATGTCCCTCAGCTGGCGTCCCAGATTCTTCTGGACCTCTGCACCCTCGGTCCGGATCGCCCGTATCTGATCCCGCATATAGCCCACCACCAGACCAAGTATGAATAACTGTGCCATCCAGACATAGGTGGTGTAATCCAGCATCACTTCAAATCCGCTGCGGGTGTACATTTGGCGGAACAGATATCCACAGACTGCCAGCACAGCGGAAAAAATTGCCTGATGCTGCCCATAGACCACAGCAAAAAGCAATACATATAGCAGATAAAAATCCAGCCTCGAAAAATACCGGCTGTCAACCGTTCTGTTATTTAACATAAAAAACGGAATAAAACAAGCCATATTTTCTATAAACGGGACACATGCCTTAAAAAACCAGCCAAATCTGTGGATGAGGCGCCCGCCAAATCTCTTCTTTTCTTCCTCCTGGATAAATGCCTCTTTATGTTTCAGGATATAGGATGCCACTCTCTGAATCCCATCCTCCGGAGGATGACAGACAGCAGCTCCGAATTCACTGATAAACCGCTGATTGGAAAGCACTTTGCGGTACTCCCCCAATTCATTCGCTTCTACGAGCTCCGTATTGTTTCCTATCATTCGGCACAGAATCTTACCGATCTGCAGTTCAGTCACCGGAGTAGAAGACGAGATGTGATACAGGGAATATCCTGTCTCCCTGTTATTCATAAACTGATAAATAAACTCTACAGCATCCGACTCATATAAGAGGGAATGTGTGATGTTCGGATTCGCCAGAAGATATCCCTGCTCCAAAGCCTTTACACACATAGATCCACAGAGCCCATCCAGCTGGCTCCGGTCTTTCGGAATACCGTACAGATGATCCAGTCTCAGCACCACTATGTCCAGTTCCTGTATTTCCCTGAAATTATTACAGAGATACTCTGCCTGTACCAGTGCCATTCCCCGGAATCCCTCCCCACAGGCAGTTACATCCTCTGTGATATCTTCCTCATAATTTCCCCGGTACACCTCTTCCGACGAAAGGTAGACGAACCGCCCCTGTCTCACACTGGCATAAGCAGTCAGCAGGTTCATAAGCGACGAAATATACTGCACGGAATCCCGCTCCTTCTCCTGCCAGGAAAAATTGGAATCATATGCCCCCAAAAACAATGTCACATCCGGGCTGACACTTTCAAATATCTCATTCAGGCTACTATTATCATAAGAAAAATCATAACGTTCAAATACTTTTGCATAGGAACTTGTACCGAATTGCTCTCCTGTCAGCAGATACACCCTGTGCCCTTCTTTTCTCAGTTTGATGATCATCTGGTTCATCAAACTTCCCGTGCCTCCAATAAGTAAAATATTCATTACCGCCTCCACGCCGTCCCGTTCAGATGCAATTCATTTTCTCCTGTATCTTTCAGCTACGCGCTTTGATTCCCTGCCGTTTCAGCTGCTGACAAAATTCCCGGACATCCTTCTCCACCTCATCCTGGGAAATCCCATATTCCGCTGCCAGATCTGCCGAAATCTCTTCCTGTCCCATCCCCTTCTCCATCATTCTCCAGATCGAAGCTCCCATCTCATTCAGAGGCAGCGGCTTTCTGTAGGGATGTCCCGGCTGGCTCATATCAAGCAGCCAGTAAATCCCGGCAGCGTACCGCAGCTGGTACAAAGTTTTGCCAGATTCCGATTCTAACGGCATGTTTCTGATTCTCCTTTATTTTATACATCCTCTATATATCTTTTTATTATACTACATAAGTAAGGGGTTGTAAACCCTGGAGAGGGGGATGTGGGGGATGTCCTAAAATACAGCCAAGAGCTACAGAAATGAAAATCAGCAAGTTTTTTTGTGTATAGTATTACTCAATGAAAGAAAAAATTTATTTCGCCTGCTTTACCATTCCTATAATTATATGTTCAATAATTTTCTTATGTGATTCAATATCTTCTCCAACAACCACATCCTCTTCTTTTACGCTTGACAAATAATCTATTTTATTCAAATAATCCAGCAACCTTTTATTGTATCCAGCCGAATCATCGTGAAAACTCACCTTATGACGTGTCCTGCTCGCTAATTGCTGATACACGCCACCTAACTCCTGAAATTTAACAGCTAATTCATCCTTGCTGTAAACTCCTATATGGTTAAGCAACAATTCATATTTATCATCCTTTGAAAGTTGTCTCCAAGCCGCTTCAACATATTCCTTGCTAATTCTAAATCTGAATTGTCTAATTATCCAAGCAATTCTTTCGTTAATTTCTGCACTTTCAATTTGATTAAGAATTTTGATCTTTTCATCATCAGAAAAGGAATTATTTTTGAGCAATTCTACAATTTCATCTTGCATCAGTCCGCAATCGTCTATGCACTCCATAAAATCTTCCTTATTTTTGCATATAAACTCTATGCACAAATTTGGATGCGCCTCACGCAGTTCCACATAGCGCTCAGCCGAAAACGGAAAATACTGCTCAGCAATCATTGCTTTCACCTTTTCCTCGGTAAACTCATTCAAATCATTTGTAAAATCCTCTATTTGAAATTTTTGCATCAATTTAACAAATGACTGTAGTGATATATTTTTTACTATTATTTCTTTCATAATACTGTCATTTACCATAGAACAATCGGATGCCATAATAAAATTATCCATATGAGTATCCAAATATTCTACCAATTCCTCTGTAACTCCAAATTCATCTCTATATTTACTATAATTGTACCATGATGGACTTGTACGATTCTGCATCAAAATATAGTTCCAAAGTTCTAACACAACTGGTTTTCTCTCTTCATCATTCAGTCCATCAGCACAACAATTCTCCAGGTTCTCCCAAATAACAGGTTCTTTGTCAATAACCTGTAAACACCTATCTGAATCGTCTTGCTTAAATAAGTTTTCAATGATATCATTTACAGATTCAAAATCCTCTTCCGTATTGGTTTCTGTATCCAAAATAAAAGTTTGTACATACTGAGGAAAATTTGAATTTATATTTTCATTCAAAGGCTCATATCCCAGACTGCGTACCATTTTATAATTTGCCCTACGCAAATCAGGAATACATTCCGGTTTTTTCATCTTAAACAAATTTCCAAGCATTGAATGGGTCAGCTCAAAGAACTGATTGTCAAAAACATATTCCAGCAGCGTTTTATCCACTCCCTCAATATCTAACTCCTTAAAATATATGCCCAATGTTTCAATTACCTGCATCATTCTATCTACTGGTATATTTTTAAACCTTTGCAGTGTGTCTTTACGCTCCTTCATAAACGAACAAATCGGTTTACATATGTTATACCCATTATCTTTATCGTCAAAATAGCCATTGTTATTCTTAATATCTGTTATATCCGCATAGCAAAGTATAAATTCCAAATATTTATACTTTGTGTCCTCGGAAAGAGAATTATCTGTCAAAAATTCATACCAAATCCATTCACTTTCACGACATATATCATGAACAAACCTCTCTAGGTTGAGTCCTCTATCCAAATATGCTTTAATAAATCCCTTGCCTTTTGCAGAATGGTTCACAATCTGTTGCAGCATAATATCATACTTGTGGTCCTTTTTCTCCTGAAGAATCATATAATCCAGCAAATTGAAATTAAGTGTCTCTGGTTGACTAAACTCATAATCCTCTATGAGTTCCATAATTCGGCCACAATGTTTCAATGTATAGGAAAAGTCACCAACAGGCTCAAAATTTCTTATTCCCAAAATGAAATTCATTTCATCCTTTGTAATGCTCTTCGGATGAAAATAGTTTATATACTCTGCATAATTCTCATCTATATAACCATGACGGATAAGAAAAACTAATAGTTTGTTTTCTCTTATTTCATCAGGAAAAATCACCTCAGAGGAATACTTTTTAATTAATGCTGGTAACGTATAGGAACGTAAATAAGAAATTTCTTTTTTACAATTTTCAATATTTTTTTTAATTGAGTCTTTCCTATCTTTTGTGCTATTTTTCATAACTTCGCACCGTTTAAAATAGTCGTTACCCATATCTTTTAATTCCGCACTTAAATTCTGTAAAGTTCTACTATCTGTTTTAGGCATGCTATAGTAATCATACCCTGTTACATAATAAATATTAACCCTTTGACCATCCAACTTCTTAATATCAAAATCACTTTTCATAATATCGGAATATGTAAATTTCCCATTAGCATTTTCCACATAATCTAATTTTTCATTGCCTCCAACTAGATAATTTATGAAAGCAATTTTTACTTCCCTCAAGTCTCGCAATACATCTGAATCAATTTTATCTAAAAGAATTTGCTTTAGCTCAATTTCTTTTTCTAACTCTAAAATCTTATTATTTATAAAATTCTTCTTTGCATTGAATGCCTTTTTGACAATCCCCTTTTCTGCTTCTAAATCCGCAAAATCTTTTGGATACAAATTTTTAAAAATCATCATGGAAAACATCAATTCATCTTTTAGTGAGAGATTCTGTCTATCTCTTAGAGTCTTTTTATATATAACAAACTCGTTGCAAATACTAGTCAACACACGCATATCTTCAATGAATGGCGATATTAACGTAATAAAGCGTGATGATATGTCATACTTTGAACTGGCATATGTACCATCTTCCATTTCAATAACATTCAATTTTTCTCGCAGAATTTCCCCAGAGTTGGTTGAGTTTATAATTGGAATAACTGGTATGATAAAATCAAAAAACTTCGTTCTCTCATCCCTCACGAAGATATCGTCTCTAATTGCATATATAAATGCAATCCGATTTTTTATTTGTTCATAATTATTCAGTATGGTATTTAATTCCCGCAGTTTTATGAAAATCTCTGTACTTTTAAATCTATCCAAATCCTCAATAAATACCGTATCATACTTAGTTTCTTCAAAAAAATAAACAATCTCATCCATATTTTTGTTAAAAATAGACTCATCTTCTTCCAAACCTTCTGAAATAATTGCTTTATCAGCTAAATTAATTTCCTTCAGAGAAAACTTTTTAGTAATCCACCTAAAAAGATAGGCCAAAAACAATACACTTGCCATCCAAACGCATATAACAAAAAATACTGTATACAAATCTCCCAATCCCCAATACGCACCAATAGACAAAACCTTATTAAATAACGTACAAGTTTTATCCGTCAAGAAAAAACCACAAATGAAAATCAATAATATAGAGAAAACACTTATATTACGAGCATAAGAAATAATACTTATTTTTTTCAATTTTCTATACCGACTCTGTGGTATCTTATGCGCGTCCACTTTATAAAATAATTGCTTTAATATCCCTTCCTCAATTATATTTTCCTCATCCCGACAATTTTCCACATCAAAGGTTGCCAAAGAAATATTAAGAGCTTTGACACTTGGGTGTTTCTCCTTATAAGATTGAATAATACTGCTTTTCCCAGAGCCATATGGCCCAGATAACGCAATATTTTTAATATCCGGGTTCCTCAATGCCCAATCTAAAGCATTCAGATATTCCTCCCCATTTTTAATTTCTTTCTCTGGTGTAAAATCCTTATATTCCGATTTCCCACTATATACCAAGGCTCTACATAGAGCATCAATCCATTTGTTATTTTTTTGTTTAATATTCTCAATGCCTTTATAAAGAAATTGCTGAATATTATCCTTTATTAATCTTATTTTACTGTTTCTTTTTCTATCATTCATAGTTTTTCACTCCAAAAGCAGAAGACTTAAGGCTCAATGAGCAAAAATTCTTCAATCTCTTCCAGTTTCTTCACCGTAAGCTGCACCCAGGCAGGACGAAAACCACTGGCAAACGCGTTCCGTATGGAAGCGATATTTGACCAGGCACAACAATAAAAAGGTACAATGCCGCGGTCCAGGATTTCCACAGCTAACTTACTGGTCAGCGCCGCCGCAATGCCTCTTCTGCGGTATTCTGGAAGGACATCAATCCCGATCTGCCACATGCACTCACAATCTGCGGAAGCCCCTGCCAGTCCGATCAGCTTATTCTTGTCATAAGCACCTACAGCGATCACATCCAGTTCTTTTCGTTTCTCACAAAGAGCATTGCTCCACTGATCAGTATATCGTTCACGAAAATCTTCCGGTTCTAACAACCGCATCTCGTAAGGACAGCCCTTCTGCAGTCTCTCCGCCAGCCCGTCTCCAAGTAAAATATCCATATCCGGAAGTGAATACTCTGCCATAAAACAAACATCATACCCCATGGGACGGATACGATTCATCAAATCGTGCAGATCCGGCGTTTCAAAACAATGTTCTGCCGCATATTTGTTTATGTACTCTGTTACAATTTCCTCCAGTTCTTCACAAACTGAGGCAACAATATTATTTCCATACGAAGTCAGATCACAGAGAAAAGGCAGCTCCAGATATTTTCTGGCCTTTTCATTCTTTTCGGATATGACTACCTTATTTTCCATTTCCTTAAAATCCTGCCAGCGGCAGCTGCTGTCAATGGCAGATTGTTTCATTGCAATTTCCAAAATCTGTTTATTATTCATAACTCTATTCTCCAAATCCTAATTATAGATCCCGGGCTCAACAAAGCCATTGTCTTTCTATTCCTCATCCCTCAACCCTGTATCTGACAACCTCTCATCGATGCGCCAGTCGATCAGCAGCTTGATCCCCAGCGAAAGAATCCCATAACAGTGCAGCCACATCCCCCAGGCAAATCCCCAGATCATCCCTTTCCAAAAAAAAGGCGATATATTTTTTAACAGTCTGCCCCTGGCAAGTTCTGAAAAATACTTCTTGGCCTGAGGATATGAAGCATATTCCTTCAGCACCTTTTTCACTGCGGAAAGGGTCTTTCCCCCATACTCATAATTCATCTTCCCGTCAAAAAATGCTGCAAAAAAAATCGTACAGGCCGCCAGATCCTCGTATCCTTTATCTCCCGCTTCCTCACACATCGAGTGTTCCAGCTCCTCTGCGATCGCCATCCATCCCTTGACTGAATCCGGCCGGAACTGATAGGAAGCAGAGGCATCGTTTTTCCGGTAAACATAAACTGGTTCCGTAAGAAACGCATACTTTGCCCCCCGGATATAACAGTAAAAATTAAACAGCTTATCCTCTGCATAGGCATAATCTCCAAAACGCAGCTGGTTTTCCTGCAAAAAAGAACGCCGGTACATCTTGCACCACACATAGGACAGCGTCCCCACAGAAAAAAATCCCCGAAAACGAAATGCCCCCTGCTCCGGTGAAAATCCGCTAAAACTGCTGCAGCTTCCGGCAGGAAGCAGTTTGTCATTCCAAAGCCGCATATAATCCCCCACCAGGATATCCGCCGAGCCTATCCCTGCCGCCATACGGGACAGCACACAGGATTCCGGCAGATAATCATCCGCATCCACAAATACGATATAGCCCCCTTCCGCCTTCTCGATCCCCCTATTTCTGGCCGCGGAAACACCGCTGTTTTTCTGCGTCAAAACCCTTACTTTTCCAGACCGGTTCCCATACTCCTCACAAATCTGCATGCTTTTGTCACTGGATCCGTCGTCCACCAGCAGCAGCTCCAGGTTTTCATAGTCTTGCTTTAATATACTCTCGATACACTGGGACAGATATGTCTCGGCATTGTACACAGGGACGATCACCGATATTTTTTTATTCATATTCACCCTCCATCCTCCGGCACAGCATTTCTATAGATGCAATCAGGTGTGGATCTCCCACACCTGATATACTGATGCTGGGGGCAAAAGGTATTTACCCCCCAATTCAAAACCTTACAGCGTCTCCATGGTCTCCCGGATCGCTTTGATAAAATCCTGGCTGTTTAATACTTTCACATTTTCCAGACTCGTGATCAACGCAAGATCCTTTGTCATCTTACCATCTTCAATAGTTTTCAACGTGGCTTTTTCCAGCTTGTCTGCAAACTCCTGAAGCTCATTGATTCCATCGAGTTCACCGCGCTTGCGAAGTGCTCCTGTCCAGGCAAAGATGGTAGCCACAGAGTTAGTGGAAGTTTCCTCCCCCTTCAGATGTTTATAATAATGTCTCTGCACCGTACCGTGAGCCGCCTCATACTCGTACACGCCGCTTGGGGATACCAGCACAGAGGTCATCATGGCAAGGGAACCGCAGGCAGAGGATACCATATCACTCATCACATCACCGTCGTAATTTTTGCACGCCCAGATAAATCCGCCCTCTGCTTTCATGACACGCGCTACCGCATCATCGATCAGGGTGTAGAAATACTCGATACCTGCCGCCTCAAATTTATCCTTGTACTCCTTGTCGTAAATCTCCTGGAAAATATCCTTAAAATTGTGGTCATACTTTTTGGAAATCGTATCCTTGGTGGCAAACCACAGATCCTGTTTTGTATCCAGTGCATAACCAAAACATGCTTTGGCAAAGCTGGCGATGGACTGATCCGTGTTGTGGATCCCCTGAAGGATACCAGGACCGTCGAATTCATGAATGGTCTCGCGGATCTCTGTCCCATCCTCTGCTGTAAATACAAGTTCTGCCTTACCTTTTCCCGGCACCTTGATCTCCGTATTTTTATATACATCACCGTAGGCATGTCTGGCCAAAGTGATCGGCGCCGTCCAGTTTTTCACACAGGGATCGATGCCCTTTACCTGGATCGGGGTACGGAACACCGTGCCATCCAGGGCTGCTCGGATCGTACCATTCGGGCTCTTCCACATCTCTTTCAAATCGTATTCTGTCATTCTTGCCGCATTTGGGGTAATGGTGGCACATTTTACAGCCACACCATATTTTTTTGTCGCCTCCGCGGAATCCACTGTCACCTGGTCATTGGTCTCATTCCGGTATTCCAGACCGAGGTCATAATACTCTGTCTTTAAATCTATATATGGCAGTAAGAGCTCATCTTTTATCATCTGCCATAAAATTCTTGTCATCTCATCCCCGTCCATCTCCACAAGGGGCGTCGTCATCTTAATCTTATCCATATTCTTTTCCTCCATTTCATCAATTCTTACATTACCGCTTACATCTTATCACATGTGCAGATATTTTTCAAATGAATCAACCTAGGGCATCTATATTTATTTTTCTATGATCTTCTCTAATTTCCGGATACAGTGACGATATGCCGGTATGAGAAACAGGTCCGCCAGGATCCAGGCCACCGGACTGGCGAGGCATGCCGCCGTAAAACCAAAGACAGGGACAAAACCAAAGCCCACAACACTTCGTCCAACCATCTCTGCTACCCCCGCAAAGATCGCCAGTTTGCCAAAGCCAAGTCCCTGGATGGAAAAACGGATGATGTTGACCAGCGCCAGTGGAATAAGGAAAATACTATTCCAAAACAGAAACTCTGACACATTCCGGATAATTTCTACCTCCGCAGAATCCACAAATAAAAGCGCCAGTTTGTCTCCAAAGCCAATGAGAAATGCTCCTGCCAGTACACAGTAAGCAGCTGCCAGATAGCTGCACTGCACCATTCCTTTCGTGACACGGTCGAGCCGGCAGGCACCCACATTCTGGCCTGCGTAGGTAGCCATCGTAGCGCCAAAGGCATCGTAAGGACAATAAAAAAACATGGCAATCTTACCCCCTGCAGTCATAGAGGCTACAGCAGTAGAACCAAGTCCGTTAACGGCAGTCTGCAGAATGACGCTTCCAATAGCAGTGATGGAATACTGCAGTCCCATGGGAATTCCCATACTACAGAGACGCCCAATACAGTTCCCCCGAAGTTTCCACTCCTTTTTCTGAATCCGCAGGATAGGAAATTTTTTCTTGATATAAAACAGGCAAAGCACTCCCGAAATCGCCTGAGACAACACCGTCGCCCCTGCTGCCCCTGCCACACCCATATGAAAAACTACGATCGCCAGCATATCCAGTCCGATATTCAGCACAGAGGAAATCACCAGAAAGATCAATGGACTTTTAGAATCCCCCAGAGAACGAATGATCCCCGACAGAAGATTGTATAGATAGGTAGCGGGGATACCAATAAAAATTATAAAAATGTATCGGTATGCCTCATTAAAAATATCAGAAGGCGTATCCATCCAGACCAGTATATTCCGACAGAGTAAACAGACAGACAGTGTCATTACGGAGGCAAATAGAATGGAAAGCCAGACACTATTTGCCACAAAACACCGGAGCATTTTTTCATCCTTTGCCCCAAAGCGCTGGGCTACCGGGATGGCAAAACCATTGCAGACTCCCATGCAAAAACCTATGATCATAAAATTGATGGAACCAGTAGCACCCACTGCTGCCAGAGACTTTGCACCAAGAAACTTCCCCACAATGATCATATCCATCAAACTGTAAAACTGCTGAAACAGCATACCAAAAAACAGCGGTATGGCAAAGCCAAGGATCAGCCGGATCGGCGACCCCACCGTCATATCTTTCATCCTGCTTCGCTCCAAAGTATTCTCCTCCTCTCCCAAATACCTATTATTTTCCCTATAATCTCCGGTAGCGGTTCAGGCAGGCAAAGATCTCCTGCCTTCTCGGCAGCGCCAGCCCGGAGACTACATTTCTTTCACCACAGATACCACCAAATCCCTTTTGTGTCAGCAGTGTCTCCAAAATATCTACCACCTGTACCATTGTCTTCTTGCCGTCCAGGACATTCAATTCTGCATACTTTACAATCTGGGCGAGCATTGACAGCTGCTCTGGATCCGCCAGCTGCTCCAAATACCGAAGATCAATGGTCTCTCTGTCAATACTGATACCGTCCATCCCCATGGTCTTCATTTTGACCCGGTCACTGCCAGCCAGTTTACGATTCTGGCTGAATACCCGCTCAAAAGAGGGCTGAACCTCTGCCGGCATTTCCTCCAGCACTGGAAATGCCTTTGCCTCTTCCTTTGCATAATCTGTGATATCCGCAGGCACATACCGGTTCATCTGCAGAATACAGTCCGCCTTATGAAAATAACTGCCGGAGCTTCCCGCCACCAGAACCGTAGATATGCCATAACTTTCATACAACTCCCGGACTCTTTCAATATAAGGGGTGATGGGCTCCAGCTCGCGGTGCACCACCCGCTGCATCAATTCATCCCGGATCATAAAATTCGTGGCGCTGGTGTCCTCATCGATAAGGAATACCTGGCTTCCCGCCTCCATCGCCTCGATCACATTCGCCGCCTGGGAAGTACTTCCACTGGCGTCCTCCGTACAAAATTTCACCGTATCCTTTCCATTAGGAAGATTATTGATAAAAAATGAAATATCAACATTTTTAACACTTCTGCCATCTTCCGCACGAAGTTTAACCGCAGTGCCATCGGTAATGACGTATTCTCTCCCATCCCCAGTAATATGATCGTAAACACCAAGTTCCAGTGCTTTGAGCAGGGTGGATTTTCCGTGATACCCGCCTCCCACGATCAAGGTGATCCCCTTGGGAATCCCCATGCCACGAAGAGCTCCTTTATTGGGAAGGGTAAGCTCTACTTCCATAGAAGCCGGCGACTGAAAGGGTACTGCCTGCTTCATCGGGCGGCTGCTGACTCCGGATTCCCTCGGCAGCACAGAACCATTTGCCACAAATGCCACAAGACCACGGTCGGCCAGCATCTGGCGGATGGCAAGCTGATCCTCTGCCAGCTCTGCTGTCTTCTTTAGTCTGCCGGCATCCAGTGCCCGGTAGTACAGACTATGACTAACACATTTTGGCAAAAAATCAAACAAGATTTTTTCTAATTCCCTGGCATTGATACTCCGACCATTTGCCGGGAATCCGATCTCCATACGCAGAACAATATCCCCCGTCCTGTCATCCAGCTGACATCCACTCCGGGATAGTACCTCCTGCCCCGGTGTGCTCACTGACATCAGACCCGACTTACCTGAACCCTTTGCCTGAAAAGATACGCCCCGGAGCTGTCTGCTCATTTCCCTCAGCAGAGCATCCTCCAGCGCTGTCTTCTGACATGCCAGACGATACAATTCCTGTGGGAATGCCGCCTGTGCACCCTTCACATGGATGCTGACCCTGGAAGGTGCGGCAAAGGGATCTCCCTGTACATGGTCTATGCCCAGCACATACCCTGGAAACTGATATTCTCCACGCAGCTGCTTGTATGCCGGATACCCTTTATGATCAATCTGTCTGAGTAAAGTATTCAATTCTGATGACTGTTTCATTGCTCATTTTTCTCCTTCTTTTTTGCATTTTTACGTCTTCTCTTATCCTCATACATCCGACGGTCTGACTCTAACAGAAGATGTTCAAAGCCTCCGCTGTATTCCGGCTCCCAGACATATCCCAATGCCATTCCCGCATCATTTTCTTCCATATCCTGATCCAATAAGGTTATCCTGTGCTCCAGTTCTTTCCTGCCGATCCCAGGGCACAGTCCCAGGAACTCATCGCCTCCTATACGGAACAGGGCATAATCACCAAATTGTCTGTTCAGGCACTCACAAACTCGCATCAAAAGCTGGTCCCCCTCCTGATGGCCCAAGGTGTCATTGACATATTTTAACCCCATAACATCACAATAAAGCACCCCGAGACTTTCCTTATTTGACAGACTGCTCTGGTATTCTTTCATTGCGTGCCGGTTCCCAAGTCCGGTAAGCTGGTCATACATACTCAGTCTTTCCAGGCGGTTCACCAGCATGCGGCGCTTCAGCATCGACACGATAAAATGCCCAACAATCCAGAACAGCATGGAAATATGATCCAGCAGTTCCCCCGGCGGATTATCCACTCCGTAAAAACCGATAATTTTTCCGTTATCCACAAGAGGGCTGACCACCAGTGTGTGAATTTTCTGTGGCTTTAGATATTCATATGCCAATGGATCCTCTTCCCGGATCGCCTCCACATTCTGTATAATTACATTTTTATTTTTCTTAAATGTATGATACCAGAGAGAAACCACCTCGAAAGGAACCTTCTGCAATACCTCCTTCTGTGGAAGTACACCACTGCCGCACCACTCAAAGGTATTGTCTAAGGTTCCATCCTCGCTTTCTTCAAAAATATAAACCCGCTCACTTTTTAAATGCTCGCCCAGATATGCAAGCAGAACTTCCAGCGACCGTTCCGGCCTCGGCTCCGCCAGTGCCAGCCGCAGTCCCTCATTTACCATACTTTCATTGCTGGTATATTTCTGAATCGTCTTTTTCTGCTCCTCCTGAATACTCATATCGATAGCAAGCTCCATCCGACACCGCCGTCCATCTGCCTCTACCATCGTATCCTTCAATTTAAAGCTCTTCTTAACCACCGGATTAAAAATTTCCCACTCATGAAAAAATCCCGGTTTTAAAACACTGTTGGTGCAGAACTCACAGGGCCCGGAATTCTGATGCAGCACATCATAACATTTTTTTCCTCTTACTTCCTCTAGATCCTTGATTCCATAAACCTCACACGCCTTCAGATTCATATATATGATTTCATGAGTATCCATATCCGAAGCATACACGATCTCGTTCAGGTTCTCATAGAATTCCCAAATCTCTGACATAACAAGTCCCCCCGAATTTTCTTTTGCCGCTGCCGGCATAAAAAGTAAGCCGGTCGTTTCCTCTACTATTATACATATCACAGCAGGCATATTCAAGAAAAATCGTAATGAAAGCCAGTGTCATACAAAATTAACAGGATTTGAGACATATTCAGCATATTATACCACGCCGTCCTCATCCAAAGTAGTAAAAAACCACCGGAAAATGTGCAATTTCCGGTGGTTTCTTTTATAGATTTTTCTCAAAAAAATTTTTCATCCCCTCATAGGCTTTCTCTTCATCCTCACCCTCTACTGTAATTTCTACTGTCTGCCCACATTTTACCCCAAGTCCCATAACAGCCATCAACTTTGTAGCTTCTACGCTCTTGCCATCTTTACTGATGGTAATCCTGCTATTGTATTTTTTTGCTTCCTTTACCAGCTCACCCGCTGGTCTTGCATGAATACCTATCTCATCCCGGATCACATACTCCCATTTCTTCATATGCCGTCTGCTCCTTTTCAAAGAATTCATCTTATAGTATTTACATTTTTCCAAAAAGAATACTCAGAAGCCAGAGACCATGCAAAATTAATATCCTTTTCCGATATGTCTTCTCCGTCTTCGTAAAGCCATGCATTTGCCAGCATTACTTCCATAAAGAAAAGCTGATATATATCAGCTGCTGGAAACCCAAGCAAGACAGTTTTTCAATCATTCTATTTATATCCTGCAAAATTTCCATCCTCCCCTGCAGCAAAACACACTAAAATGAAATAACCATCTTCTTCTAATATATTTGAATACTGTATTCTATCATGTACATAACCATTACATAGGTTTTAAATTTTTATAGAGCCGATCCATCATCCATGTTATTCTCTTTTCCCGTCCGGCATCTGTTTTTGTAACAGGCAATGTTCATCAAGCCATTTCCTAAATTCTTTTCTGGACTCAAACTGCATTATTATATCACTCATCCTCATAAGGTTTCCTTGCCAACTCCAAATCTATTGTGTAGTATACTGTCATAATGCCGCCATGGTTTTTGATTGCTGGGAATCCCCAATCTCCGGCATAAACTGGAAGTTAGCGATTATAATCCGCTTCTAACGGCGCAAGAACATTCGGATTTTTCTGTACCCAGGCAACCGCACATGCACATAAAGCCGCGCATAGATTATCGCTACAGTTCTCTTCGTCACCACATTTAATCAAAAGACTTGTCAATATTTCAGCTGCTTTAATATCATCCTCGTCAAACGAATTTCCAAGTTGAACATATTGGGGGAAAACACGTAGCATTTTACGAAAATCTTCATCCCAATTTATACAGCCGTTCCCCAATATCTCATGGCGAATTCTCCCTGCAATACGTATAATCTCACCCTGTGCAGTTTGTGCACGCCCTGACGGTGGAACGAGATAATCCCAAAGCTGCTGAAACTGTGCGTCTTCTTCCGTTTCTGTAACAATAATTGCTGAAACTCCGTCGTGCTTTTCATATTCTTTCATTATATTTCCTCCTTAATAAAAGCCTCTCTATTTCCTTCCAATTTTCTTTTTCACAGGATGTCTGATCACCGTCTTCAATTTTTCAGGCGCAACTCTTCTGGCATCACTCAAATAAATCTCATGAATATTTTTCAATTTTATATTTCCTATCCTATCATCGTAACATTTATAATGGCTTTTTCATATACCCACAGGTAAAAGGAAAGAAATCATATTTTTCTGTCCCAATATGCTCTGCTCCATGTGCTTCATACCATTTCCGTAATTTCACATTTTCCTCTACAATTCCAATATTCATCTGTGAACATCCCATTTTCCTTGCTTCCGAAACGGCATGTTTCAAAAGCTGTTCTCCTATTTTTTTATGTCTGTATTCCTCCAGCACACATAAATTATTCAGTTCACATTCCTCTTCGTTTTGTTTCAGCAAAGAATAATATCCTACCATCTTACCATTCTTGTAGCAGGCAAACATTAATCTCGGTTCCTTTTCCAATTGATAAAGGAGACGCTCCTCTGTTGTGGCAAATGCTGTAAATCTTGGCGCATTTTCTATTGTAAATCCAAACTCGTCCGCCACTGTCATAAAACCTTTGCAAATAACTTCTACACAGTCTGGTATTTCATTTTTACTGATTTTCTGAATCATCAAACCACTTCCTCTCTGCAAATATCGTTTAAAACTCCGGCATCTATGCTATAATTTACCATAAGGTATCGAGTCCTCAGCAACCATCATCACTTTGCTCTCCGTCTCATATTGATAAATCTTCGCAGAAGCAGATGCTTCATTTCTTAACTCACCTGTTCCTGAATATTCCTCAAAATTCTCCACCTGCTCCATAACCTTACTAAATACTTCCGGACTATACTGAGGCGGATATCCATTCTTAACCAGGCATATTTTAATGTCCAATTTTAATTGATTTCTTACATTCTGATTATTAAGCCAATCTGCAAACGAAGACTTTGTATCAATAATTTCCTTTACCTTTTGAGCTAAGGCTTTGCACTTGTCATTGATAACAACGCCGTCTACTTCTTCATCTGTTCCGTATTCAAAATCATATTGGTCACGCAGAGCAATTAGAATATCATAAAAAGCTTTTTCTTCAAAGGTCAAACCAATCCTTCGGAAACTTTCTCTATTTTCGTTCATTTGACGAAGAATAGATAAAGCCTGTTCTGTTGCAATCTGAATAATGTCCTCAGAGGCTTGTTCCTGCGCCTCACCAGCTTCTTCTGCTGTAAGATGTTTACGTCTTTCATGGTATTCTGCAATCGTCTTTTCCAGCATTTCCTGAAAAGTCTTTGCTGCTAATTTATTGACTTCCCCATATTCCTTAATCTGCTTGCGAAGCATTTTTACAAGAAGTTCCAGCTTGGTTGCAGGCATTTTCACATCAGATAATTTTTCAAAGTATTCCGGAGAGAATATATCCTCCTCCTCACCACTTTTAAGAACGCTTTCTACCTGATTGTATTTTAACGCCTCCTCAACCATCTTAGAAACTGCACGGTTCATAGTATCTGTGTCAACTTCGCTTGTTCCATTCATTTTGCGAACAAAACCAGCGATAGCCATAAAACACCCGGCAAGTGCAGCCTCTTCTTCACCAAGGTTACCGGAAGGCTGACAGATATCCAAAGCAGTTCTCATTCTTTTTACAGTCTTTAAAAAATAAGTTTTAAGTGAAACCTTCTGAACTCCTTTATTTCCTTCGGTTTGCAATTCCTGAGATGATACAAATACATATTCAGCAGCTTTAGCAAGAAGTCTGTAACGTTCTACAGGGTCGCAATCCGGATTTAAAAAAGGAGTTAAATCGTAATCGGCAAACAATGTTTTTAGGATTTCAAGTTCTTCCCTGAACGCTGTCTCTGCCTGTTCAACATCATCAGATGTAGGTGCAACAGAAGTATCTCCGCCATAAATCTTCATTGCTTCACGCATGTTGTCACGAATACCTATATAGTCAATAACCATACCAAAATCTTTGCCGGGATATTTTCTGTTTACACGGCTTATAGTCTGTATCAACATATGCTTTTTTAGCGGCTTATCATTGTACAAATATGTAAGACAGGGAACATCAAAACCTGTAATCCACATATCCACAACAATAACAATATGAAAGTTTGATTTTTCCTGTTTGAAAGCTACATCCAATTCTTCGGAACGCTTGTCATTTTTTACCCCGCCAAGGTAATTGTACATATCTTTTTCATCATCTTTACCAACACTTGATACCATAGCCAAGAAAGGCATCGGTTTCAACGCTTTCAATTCTTCTTCGGTTACAGAAACATCGTCAGGCGATTTCTTTTCATCAAACCATTCAGGATACTTATCCTTAAATTTTTGAAGTAAAGCATAAGCAATCTTTCTGTTTGAACAAACAACCATTGCTTTTTGTATTCTGTCCGGACTGCCAGTGCAGGAAGAAACATAATGGTCATGGATATCTATAGCAAGACGCTCTAATCGTGAAGGTTCTCCAAGAATCACCTCCATAGAACTCATTGCTTTTTTACTTGCTTCGATATCTTCATATGTTGCACCGTCATCGGCACATTTTTTATAGTAATCTTCTATCTCTTTTGCCTTTTCCTTATTAAGCAGTACCTTTGCAATACGGGGATGATATTTAATAGAAACAGTCAAACCATCTGCAACTGCCTGATCCATTGTATATCGGTCAATTTCTTCCCCGAAAGTCTGATAGGTTTCCTCAATAGGAGTACCTGTAAAACCTACAAAGGTAGCCTGCGGAAATGCTTCTTTCAATACTTTTGCATATGGCTTTGAAACCATCGCTTTCATATTTTTATCAACATCTTCGCTGAATTTAATTTTTTTAGAATGCTCAAGCTGGGTTCTGTGTGCTTCATCGGAAAAACATATAATATTCTGACGGTCATTAATAATACCGATTTTATCATCTTCTCGGTCACAGAACTTCTGAATGGTGCATATATAGAACCCACCACTTTGTCTTGCTCTAAGCTCCTGCCTTAACTGTGTTCTGTTTTTAACAACAGATACTTCACCAAGATTCAAGAACTCTGTACTCTTTGTAAAAAGCTTTGCACCTTGTTTTTGAAGTTCCTCTCTGTCAACAATCAAAATAATTGTCGGTGAGCCAATTTCCGGTATATCTGTACAACGGAGTGCAAGCTGTCGGGCGAGAAAAGCCATTGTGTATGTTTTTCCACATCCTGTTGCACCAAAGTATGTTCCACCTTTACCGCTTTTTTTAATAATAGAATTGATAATACTTTGCTTAAGTAATCTTGACGCAAAAAATTGTGGATAACGACACACGATTTCTCTCTCATCACTGTCGTAAATACTGTCTTGAAAATAGATATAATCTCTAAAAATCTCCAAAAAACGTTTAGGTGCATAAACACCTTTAATCATCGTTTCTGTTTCAGCAAAAGGTAAAGTGGATATCACATCACCGTCATTTACTCGCCTCCAAGCATAAAAATGCTCATAAGGTGTGCGAACCGTTCCAAGCCTTGTTTTAACCCCATCAGAAATACACGCTAACGGACAGTAATGCAAAAGGTGTGGAATATCTCTCCAGTAACGAATATTAATTTGCTCCCAGGCATCATAAATCGTAGCATTTGCATCTGCCGGATTTTTCAATTCAATAATACATAACGGCATACCATTCACAAATAAAAGCAAATCCGGTCTGCGATTTTCTTTTTGACCATTGTTTGTATATTCCACGGTAAACTGATTTACAACACGGAAAATATTATTAGCCGTATTTTCAAAATCAATGAGAGGTATCATTTTAGCCAATCCATCCTGAGAGATAAACTGAACACCATCAACCATCCAGCCATATAACTTATGTAATGTGGCAAAGTCACTTTCAGAACCGACAAGACGAATATTATCATAAATCTGAGTAACTTCATCTTCCGTCAAATCCGGGTTTGTATCTGTTATAAACTTCTTGAAGTCATCAATAATCAGCACATCTCTTTTGGTTACACGGGAGACATGATTACCGGCAGAATACTTCCAATCTTCTGCTTCTAAAAATCCAATAAAGGCGTGTTCATATTCTGATTCACAATAACAGCCATTGTAATTTTTTAGCCTAGCCATAAACTACGCCTCCTTCGTTTTTCTTGCTTCTTCGATAGAACCCTTTATCAAAATCGGGCAAATATCCTTTATTTGTCCTTTAAGCTTTTCGTTAATTTCTTTGCGTGTATCATAAGCTTCATAAATATTTACTATATCACGCTGTATTTTAATATCGGGAACAGGGATTCTGACATCGCACATTTCTTCCCAGTCAAATGTTTCCCTTGCGCTTCCCCATGAATTAAAACGAGCATATCGATCAAACTCAGTTCTTAAGAAAAATAAAAACAAATACTTAGGTAAAAGCTTGTCCTTATCTGTCCTAATCACTGTAGAAATTGACGAAACTAAATAAGATTCATTGGATTGGTTCAATGCAAGCGACATTTTATCTCCACGCCTAGATGTGTCTGAGATAAATGCAATCATTCCAGGTTCTACGATTTTATAATTATCTAACGAAACACCATCCATATTTGCTTTTGTATCGATAAATTCTTTACTTGTTGCAATACCTCTAACAGAATTAAGTGGCATACCAATTTCATTCTTTACATTATATTCAAAAATGTACTTACCAATAGTCTCACAAGGCAATTTATGTCTTAATTCCTCAATGTAAGCATCGCAGATAAATTTCAAATCTTCTAACCCACGTTCATAGCTTTTCTGATTAGCGAGCATAGCATTGTAGACATCTACATACTTTTGCTGGATTGGAAGTGGTGGGAGGTCAATTTCCATTTCACATAAAGTATCCCAAGAAAATACTTCTGTTGAACTTCCCCATGATTGAAAACAAGCCTCTCTATCCCATTCATCACGTTTAAAATGTAAAAATAAATAATCGGATAATACAATATCTTCCATAAATAACTTCACTCTGAATGCTATATTATTCCAGCTAATAATAAAGGTGTCGTCTGTATTATTGTAGCCAAAGCCAATTCTTTTGCCATGTGTTCTAGGGTTATAAATGAATTCCCCCGGACTTACCACTAAAAATTTCGATAAATCCGTACCACTTACATTAGCTTTGGTCGGTATTATTTCTTTAGTAATTGTCATTCCCCTTACATCATCAGAACCATATCTCAAATCGGAATTAATATTTAAAACAGGTTCAATTAAATCCCCTATTTTATATTTAGTCAATCCCATAACCAATCCCCCTAAGTGCTTCTTCCAGCATCTGCTGGGATTTCTTTTCCTGCTTTATAACATCCCGCATTTCAGCCTGAATACGAGCCATTTCCTTTTCATAGTCAATTTCTAAGTCGTGATCAATAAACTCGATATATTTACTTGGTGTAAGTGTCCAGCCTTTGTCTTCAATTTCAGAAATTTCCACACTTCGATAAAGTTCAGGCACTTCATAGTTTGTACCATAAATATTTTTCCCTTGCCATGTGTGGTATATATCTGCTACTCGTTCAATCTGTTCTGTAACCAAGCGTACTTTCTTTTTGTTTTCACCCTTAACAGGATTTTGTCT
The DNA here is from genome assembly GCA_022791495.1 of Eubacterium sp. Taxonomy (GTDB): domain Bacteria; phylum Bacillota; class Clostridia; order Lachnospirales; family Lachnospiraceae; genus Eubacterium_F. The sequence continues at coordinate 21,870 of JAAVZE010000032.1, read as the reverse complement.
CCATTGACGCAAATCCATAAAAAGAATTTCATATTCACGATTACGAAGATCTCTGCCATGGTAGTTACCACCTTTTTTATTCTGATTTAAAATCCAGAGTGTAACGCTGATATCGGTAGTAATGAATAATTCTCTTGGCAGAACAATAATAGCTTCAACCTTATCATTTTGAATCAGTTTTTTACGGATTTCCAAAGTATCGCTGTCATTTAATGCACCATTGGCAAGCAGGAAGCCTGCAACACCATCCGTTTTTTTCAAATGAGAAAGCATGTGCAAAATCCAAGCATAGTTTGCATTGCTTGCCGGTGGCGTTACATAGTCTGACCAACGAGCATCATTTTTCAGATTGGCATCGTACCATCCTTTAAGATTAAAAGGCGGATTAGCCATAATATAATTGAAGTGCAATCCCTTATGCAAATCATGAGTAAAGGAAGAATCGTTCCTTTCGCCAAGGTTATGGCTAAGCCCACGAAGTGCAAGGTTCATTTTTGCAAGTCGATAAGTAGCTGCGTCTTTTTCCTGTCCGTAAATATTGATTTTGTTAATATCACCCTGCTTGGATTTTACAAGAGCAGCACTCTGTATAAACATACCACCCGAACCGCAGCAAGGATCATATAAAGTACCATCATAAGGTTCTATCATTGTTGCAATCAATTGTACAACATCGTGAGGAGTATAGAATTCTCCCTCTTCTTTTGTTGCATTAACCGCAAATTCTTTTAAAAAATATTCATAAACACGACCAATAAGATCTTTTTCCTCTCCAAATGCTTTATGACTAATTTTATTCACTTCATCTACCAGCTTTTTTATATCATTAGAAGCAAGATTACGAGTGGTAAATGTTCCTTCAATAAAACAACCTTTCAAATCTTTGGAACCTGTTGCAATACTATGAAGAGCAGTGTCAAGTGCAACATTAAGCCCTGGTGCAGGTGTGTTGATGATTGTTGACCATCTCGCTTCAACAGGCAAATTGTAAGTTCCGTCTGTAAAAGTAGCATCATCAAAAAAAGCCATTCTAATATTTTCATCATCAGGGTCAAGTCCCTGCTCAATTAAAATCTGACGAAGTTTTTCGATTCCATCTTCATATTTTTCTCCAATAAAACGCAAAAACACAAGCGTAAGCATCATATCTCTCTTTTCAAAAAAAGAGCCTGAGTTACGTGCAGCACGCAAAATATCCCTACAGTTAAATAAAATATTGTCTATATTTAATGTTTTTTCCACAGTTTTCTTTTTTGCCATATCATTTGTCCTTTCCACTTTGAATCCATTTTTCTTCTAATATGTTGAAATCAAGATTGTGGGCATCACAAAAATCCTTAATCTTTTTCATGGCAGACATATTAGGTTTGCTTTTTCCACTTTCCCAACGATTGACAGAGGAAAATGAAACACCAAGTTCTCTGCCGAAAGCTTCCTGTGACAGAAAACATTTCTGGCGTATTCTCTTTATTTCTTCTGAATAAGTCATATTTTTCCGATATATCATTATTATACCATAGCTTTATGAATTTTTCTACTATCCAAGACTACCAGAAGTACCCGTTTCCCCTGATTTGCCAGTCCGAGCACCAAGATTAACCGCTGATGTGGTCTTTACGGTTCCTCCCTTCTGGTTGGCAATCGCAATTACTTTTGATACAGGAATAGGAGAAAACAGCATATGGCACAAAACCAAAAATCTTATGACAACGAATTCAAAGCACAAGCCGTAAAACTTGCCCAGGAAACTGGTGGGCATAAGGCGGCCAGAGAATTAGGGATTCCAAAAGGTACTATGTCAACCTGGATAAAAGCCTTCAAAGAAGGCCGCCTCAGTGCAAATGAAGCTGTCCATACACCTAAGGCGGCATTATCCCTTAACGATGAGCTTATTACTTTATGGACGTTACGATACCACTTCAATGACAGTAGAAGAGTTAAAAACCCTCATCTGGAGATATTTCATCAGTTACTGGAATAACCGAAGGATCTGTTCTGCTAATGGTGGTTTGCCTCCGATGGTTAAGAGGCAGCAATACTATGATTCATTACGGGAGGCAGCATAGGTCGAACATCTTTGAGAAAAAAGTGTAAACCAATATTGACAATATCATTCGCTACCATATATCAAATAGTGTCCAGAGAAAGTCAATAATATCTTTTCATTAACTGCCAGACAGACTCTTTTATGCATATCATCAAAATCCATGCCGCAGACCACATTGATTATGTCCTGAAAAACCCAAAGGCTGCCGATGATCTTTTAGACCATACCGAAAAACAGATGAACTCCCTGTGCAATTTCCCCGAAAAATTCAAACTGGTAGACGATCCCATTCTCGCCTCCTGGGGCATAAGGTTTATTGTCATAGACAACTACCTTGCTTTTTATGTTGTTGACATGGAAAAAAAATCTGGTTACCATAGTCCGTCTTCTCTTCCAAAAAAGCAACTGGAAATCCATCCTACGTCAGGGGGTTCCCCTCATGTAAACTGTCTGCCAACAACAGCATTGTCTGGAGCAGTACCTCAAGGTCAGTCTCCCTCCGCAACCGTGCCACTGTCAGGGAGATGGAGTGTTGGAAGAAATCCCTTTTATATATTTCTTTTGCCCACGCTGACAGCTCGACCCCTAATTCATTCCTGCATTTCTGAATAGAACTGAGCAGTGTACTGTTATTCAGTCTCTTAAAGATTTCTTCGACTTCCGCATCCGTCGCTCAGACAACGTCGAATGCAACTAATAAAAAATGACTTTTCAACTTTTCGCCATGTGTGCGGAATCTGAAAAAAAATCTATTAAATTGCAAAGGAGACGATTATTATGCCAAAACAAAAAAGTTGCCAGAAAACATCCGTAAATCTTCCCATCGGTCTTATATCTTCAAACACATTATCGACAAATCCTTCTTAGGGCATGGGCTATATTATCGCGACTATCCATATAAGAAAGGCGGTGTCGCCATAGAGCGTGTTATTATCAATTTCCCCTTCGAGGGTTGTTGTCATTATGACACCGAAGAACCTTAGCGGCAAAAATAGCCCTCTCCCCTTATAAATCATCCATCTAAAAACAGCCCATTCAGAGATTTGTTCCCTGAATAGGCTGTTTTCTATACTTTCTTATACTGACTCCAAGGAATCAGCGATTCCTCGAAATCAGACACTCCTCAAAGTCCCGTAAATTGGTGTTTTTTTAGGATTCCTTTTTTCAAGAGGAATTGCTCACTTCTGTGCAATCGCTGCCTGTGCAATAGTGGTTAAAAGCTGACTCATACCGCCGATTTTTCGTTCGTAAATGGATAGATTTGATAACCTATACAAAACAAAAAAATACATCAATATTTTGCAACAATCTCAGTGCATCATAAGAAGGCAACGCCATGCAATACTTTTCTAATGCTCTAACTTAATATACCTCGTATCAGTTAAATTCCTCATCAGTACTTCTACATACCCCTCTCATTATTATCATTTACTGAGATATCAAATAATGCAATTTTCTTAAAAATACTTTTTAAGCCATGCAATTGACTGTTATGTTTTTAGTAATAATCACTTACCTAAAGCTTATTATATATACAATCAATGTCTATGTTCGATTTTATCAGAAATACTGCCATCTTTATTGATCTTTCTTGTTGCTTTAATAACAGAACCATCTGGATTTTTATAGGATTTTGTAACACGTGCTGTTTCTTTTCCTGCATATGTTTCCACTTTATCAGGATCAGTTGTTGGTATTAGTGGAGAAATATTACTCTTTTTTTCCAACTCTCCCATTATCCATCCCTCCTTTTCTAATCGGTTATAAAAAATATTACAAATTTAATATATCAAAAAAAACTGTACTACGCAACTCTTTTCTAATGCTCTGACTCAATATACCTTGCATCAGTTAAATATCCCATCAAACCTTCTACATGCCCCCTCTCGTTTTATCATTTATAAGGAGATATTGAAAAGCACAAAACCTACTATTGGCGAACTGATTATATATGTCTCTGGCAGATTCTAAACGTAAATCACAATTTTTCACTTATATACCCCATTTCTTTTAGTTCTTTGTAATTTGGTCTATACTTTGCATTATAATAAAAAGGGTCTGGAACCTCTTTGGGATGCTCATAATCTACAATGTCTTGTGAAAAAACTTCATCAACTGCAATCGATATATCATCTATATATCCAGATGCAACTAATGTCTCAATATCCATAACCGTTGATGAACTAATATTCTCAAGCGGAATATCACAGTGAAAAATTGTTGGTATTCCTGCTTTCTTTAAAGATGACCTGCATCCAAGTTCCATTGCCAATGTATTAATAAATTCGCTACCATATATCAAATAGTGTCCAGAAAAAGTCAATAATATCTTTTTATTAACTGCCAGCCAGACTCTTTTATGCATATCATCAAAATCTCTCCACTGCCTGCCAAACTCCTTAATAATTTTCTCTTCATCAACATAATCTGATTTTATCCTTAGTAAAGACTCTCTCAATGCCTGTTTCTCATTGAGAATTTGTATCCCATTTATCAAGTAATCCTGTATATTCAAAGGGCGACAAGCATGATATGCACGTATGTGTGTATATTGGTATAAATCGACCTCTTTACCATTTGAATGTTCTTCTATTTTGAAAACATTTTTAACAATATCCACTTCTTACACCTCTTTCCTTCATACCCCCCTAATACAATTATACACAATTTCCACTAAATAGAAAGTATCTTTATTTATATTAAAACCCTATGTACAAAAAAAGCAGAGTCATTTTAACTCTGCCTTATCAATTCGATAATTTTATTAAATTACAAATCTGCATATATACGAATTACCGCAGGTTTATCCCAATGAACCCTCTTAACCTTACGTCTCCTTCTATTTGCATAATTTTTTGCTTCTTCATAATCAATAACAAACTCGCCTATTAATACCGCCTTTGAATTGTCAATCATTACTTTTGCAGAGTGAATCTTGGGATTGAACTCTGAATCTGGTACGACAGGTATCTGAACTTTAGCATTTGGATTTATCTTTCTATTGTACTCATATACATTATCAGCACACGCTTTAATGCTATTTACATATGTATCAATCATTTCTTCTGGTACACTGATTTTATCCCCCATGATATCAGGAAAACGAAGTGCTTCATCTACATATGCCTTTACCTTTGCCATTACCTGTTTCTTTTCATTTTCCGTAACCACTTCGGATTCCAAATGGCTTTTCTGTTCCATCATCCGTTGAATTGCATCATCATTCTTTTTCTTCCTTTGCAAATATGTTTCTCTTGTAATCTCCCCACCTTCACGCATGTCAATAAGATTTTCATTTCTCCTATTCAGCTTTTCAATATCTGACACAATTTTCTTTATATCCGTCTGTGAATACCCCTGATTTACTGTCGCAACAAAAGCATCGTCTACGACAGAGAGCAACCGCTCTCTCACTTCACGAATATTACATTCCAAGTAGTCAAATACCCTGAGTGTAAACAAGTCTATCTTCCAGTCCCGGATACCAAATACGGAACAGTTGTCCTGAAGTATCTTGCTCCGTCTTGCACGTTCCTCCTGATTCCTATCATCAACAAGCTGATAGCAACGGTATGTTGCCGTATTGTTGGTTGTTTGAATATCTTTACGAAATCTCCTGCCACATCCGCACCGTAGTTTTCTACAGTAAATATCCTTGTTTCCTGCATACCCCATCATTATCTTTTTCCCTTGCTTATCTCCCTTTGAAAAACCAATTCTGCTGTTAATGGCATCCTGCACAGCATACCATGTATCAGGGTCTATGATTGCAGGGAAATCGCCTTTTTTAATAATATGCTTACTCTTCTCAATATTATTAATTCTGCTATGTTTTAACGGGTCACTCGTCACACTTTGCAAATATTCATACTCTCCCAAATATGTCCTCTTACGAAGTATCCTCTCAATAGTACTTTCGTACCACTTGGTTTTTCCCTGTGCTGTCTTATATCCATTATCTTCCAGATATTGCCGTATCCTTTTCATGCCATAACCTTTAAGGGACAATTCAAATATTTTTCTAACAGTAGCAGCTTCTTCCTCATTAATTTTATATGTTGTATCACAAGACTTTTCGCCTTTTACCAAATCATACCCCAGAATATTACCATTCCCAAAATGTATTCCGTTTGACCGTGCCGTTGCCTGACCAGAAAATACCCGCTCTGAAATCTTTCGTGATTCCTGTTCCGCATACTGAGCCATAATCGTGAGTTTAAAATAATCATCCGTATTATACGTCCAAATCCCGTCATTTACAAAGTATACCTCAACCCCATACTCTTTTAACTCATCCACCAGTTCTAAAACAATTTTTGCATTACGCATAAATCGGCTTACTTCACGGACAACAATTAAATTGTATACTCCGTTTTTTGCCTTATGAATCATATCAGCAAATGCCGGGCATTTCTTCAACGATGTACCTGATATGCCTTCTTCTACATACAAATCTTTTGTCTCGTCAAACTGCCACTTGTCTTTGTATTGTCTTGCCAACTCCAATGCCCATTGTTTCTGATTGCCAAGTGCATCTATCTGCTTCTCGTGTTCTGTACTTACCCTGATGTCAATCGCCACTTTTCTTTTTCCCGTTATTTTGTTCATATCATTCAGGATATTTCTTGCATCATGAACATCCAAATAACCATTATTTCCTACCATCTATGCTCACCTTACCTTTCGCTTTATGATACGTTGCCTGATTAATAATTCCTTTCCTCATCAGCTTTTCCAGCAAATGAGCAACTAATAAATCAGCATCTAGCACTTGTTTCTTTGCGACAGCAACCGTAGCCTTCTTCATTGCGGCACCTCCTCCAAATAAAATTTGATACCGCTTATAAAGAGACTCATTTGCTGTCTCAAACCATTTTATATTTATATGCCGAGAGCAAAACTCACACCCTATAACCGTCCTTGGCATAACAGACAAACGAATCGTTCGCTGTCCTGTATCTTAGCTCTTTTTCTGCATTCTTTACAGTGTCTAAACTGCCAAAAATACACCCTTGTCTTTGTCAACTATGCTTTATCTGACAAAAAAATCCCCTTTTTCATACTACCTTTTTCCCTTTATTCCACCCCAAATATACTACCTTTTTCTGATTTTCTGCACGCAAAAAGAGCCAACTGCCAGATAACAGTCAGCTCTCTGATTTTCGTTGCTTCACAAATACATCTTGTCTGTTCGTTTATTTACCTTCCTGCAGAATTGCATAGTACATGCAAATGCCCATTCCTGTCCTCTATTTTCAAATTCCTGACATTGCTTTCCCCCTGTGGCAGGGTAATATTTAACTTATGATTCCTGTCATCAATTTCATAAATCAAATGCTGAAACATGGTAGCACTCAAAATAAGATTATAGGACAATTCCAGCTCATCATTAGCGATTATGTGCATATTGGGAAATATCAGCCCACCAACTTCCAGTGTTACCTGATAGAGATTGCCATAGGTTGTACCCCCGAAGCCTGTAAAAGGGACATGCTTTCTTACCAGTGTACCTCCCATTCCTGATACCAGCACCTCTTCTGAATCAGTCCATACTGGAAAATATGCCCCCGTGTCTAACAGTGCAGATAATCCATTCTTTAAAGCCACGACAGGTCTTTGCTGTCTGGCATCCAATCTTAGTGTAAATTGCGTCATCCATGTACCTCCACCATGCCCATTTGGAAAACATTATCTGGTGTCGTATATCTTGAAATAATCTCGCCATCCAGCATTCGTTTTGTCAGTTCCCCTTTTGATAAATCTGTATATTTTACAACTGCCGATTCAATTGATACACCATCATCATTCAAATACCTGACTTCAACCAGACCAACCCACTGGTCAGGATATTTCGCCTGAATCTCCTGCCATGTCAACCGCTCTGCCATAAAACCACCGCCTCTCAAAGGTTTTTCTTACTTATTATGATAACACAATAAGAAAAATATTTCAGTATAAAATTAAAAAGCCTCATAAAATAATTCAATCGCCATCTTTTCTCACCTCTGTCACAGATAATTCTCTTTCTATGCCAATCAATTTACCAGTTTCCACTGCATCCCCAATAAATTCTAAAAATTTCTTCATGCCTAACGCTCCTGAGTATAGGTCAAGCACCTTTCCATTGTCCCTGTGATACCATATCTTATCACACTTAAAATGCGATAACTCATAAAAGCACCCCATATCGATAACGACATTCCATGCCTCTTCATACTCGTCATTCCAAAATTCTACGGTATCCTGCAGACACTCAAGAAATGTGGGATACTTACATGGGCATCGTTCATCTACTTCGTAATGACCATCTGAAAATCTTCTGACATACAGCTCCCTAGGGTATTTATCATACGAATCAGTCAAACATTCAGCCATATGGTTAAATATCCTTTCTCTGCCAAGACCTTTTGGTGTTTGTATCGTCTTATAATCATCATCCACAATTTCAACTTCACGTTCTGTAGTCAGACATTTCAAATCAGTAACTTCCGTGGGTGCAATATCAAATATAAAACTCCCTCTCGGCAATTCGCTCTTAAATGCTTCAAATATCTCCTTCAGATGCTCTGTCCAGTTCCAACGGTACTCTTTCCCTAAAAAAATGGACATACACAGCCTGCCATCAACCATCTGGGGATCATGCAGTCTGCTGCCTCTGTCTGCTATGCACTCCTGTTCAGCACCTTCAAACATACAATTCTCAACCACACAATACTCAATATTATGAGGAATTGCCGGCACACCATAAGAATCTTTGCATGGATTGAACGCAATTAGAATCTTTTCATCCAGTTCCTCTAACCTGCCCCAGATATCTCTCCCATAGCCTTCATATAATGTATAGACCTCAGCCCTACTATTATCAATGCACGTCAGGGCATACTGCGTACCCCCACAAAGGCCGGACATGCAGGTGCGTCCATGGGGGCTGACATAAGAATACCAGTCCCCTTCTACCAGTTCCCCATGGTCTATCTCACGGATAAACTTAAGACTGGATTCATCTCTGAACGGCATAGAATGTTCCTGTCCCGGCACTCCGCCTAATTTCCAAAGAAATGCCTTCTCTGAATACTCAACTATTTTATTCTTTCTGTCATAGATTTCCATATCATCTGTTATCAATTTTAACTGTATCATAAAAACCCTCCTAACTTTTTGTTATATCTGGAAAATACACAATGGTATCCATCCCCATTGAATCACTGCATATTCTGCCAAGTTTTTGATTTATATTTATCACGTCAAAAGTGCTGATATATTCTGTCAAGTCTACCATCATTGACAAGGCGTCTTGACAGACTATGCCAATACACTCCCGACCAAACATACCCCGACCTGAATAATCTGCACGGAGCGTATACTCCGTGGAAGTTTCTCCAAAAAGCATCAATATTTCATTTATCTCAAACATCTCATTCATAACCCTTAACTCCAATCTGATATAACTTTCTCATATTATAATAAGTACCCCTCTTCAACCCAAGCATCTGCATCGCCTCTGTAGCACTAACAGCACCAGAACTCACCTTAGACATTACTTCTTCATATTTTTCTGGTTTCTCCAGTCTTGGTCGCCCAAATCTTACGCCTCGTGAAATTGCTGCATCAATCCCCTCTCTTTGTCGTCTTTTTATTTTGTGCCTTTCCTCTTCTCCGATGGATGCCAGAACTTCTATCATGATATTACTGACCATGTCTATAATCCAGCCCTGCCCGTCAGCCTCGACTAAAGTGGTAGGAATATCTAGGATTTTAACCCGTATGCCCTTGCCCCTAAAATATTCTAATTCATCCTTCACGCCCTGCTTTGACCTGCCCAGGCGATCCATTTCTTTTATTACCAACACATCGCCAGTCCTTAGCAAGCTATATTTCAAGAGTTCATATCCTTTCCGTTCAAAGTCCTTACCTGATGACTTATCGACTATGATATCCCGCTCTCCAATGCCATAGCTTAGCAGGGCATCAATCTGCCGGTCTTCATGTTGTTTCTGGCTGGAAACTCTGGCATATCCATATTCCTTATGCACATCTTCCATAGCGGTTCCTCCTTCATAATATAAATTTGCGTCCAAAAAACCCCCAGCATATTTTGGATGTCCAAAAACCACAACTGATAGTTTTATAAACATATAAATACGGGCTTTTTGGACATCGCTGTTATACTCCAATAATCTATGGGTTTTTGGAATGTTGGGATTATAACTTAGAACACCCCCTGAATTCCAGTGGCTAATACTGCTAAAATTTCAAGTGGTTCTTTGTCGGTTATGCTGTAAATACAGAAATACACACCCAAAAAAGCGAAAGAAAAACATCCCCCCCTTAACAATGAGGATTTTTCAAGAAAAGCTGGAGATTGGGGGAATGGCAATCTTTTTATAGTCAGGCTGATTTTTTATATAATGTAGGATGTACCCCAGAAATAGGGAAAAAGATATTGAATGATAAAAAATTTGATAAAAATAATCTTTTTTTTACCAGTGTTTTTATAATCCTTTTATGTCATGCCCAGACTGCATAATCCATAATTTTAATCAAATAAAAAATTCTTACCCATACACCTCTGGGCAGATAATCTGGCATTGAAACGATTATAGATTTCAAAAAATGCACCTATTACCCCTGAGAACAATAATAGATAATATTCAAACGATTTTATCTTTTCTCTTTTCAAATTTAACAGACATGCTTCAATCGCAAATTCATCCAAACGACATCAGCATACATTCTTTCGATTTTAGATGGTATTAGTTCGAGGTAGATTTCATCAGAACAATTTTAGACAGCATTATTTCAAAGTAAAAGTGCAGGAGAACGAAAGAAAAGCATCCCGATGGGAAGTTCCTCCTGTCGGGATGCCTGTCTATCTTTTATAAAACTCTGTTATTCATCATCATCTTTGTCTGTGCCACATATATTGCAGATGCCATCCGCATTTTACTGGTAAGATAAATGTCAATATGGAGTAGATGTAGTTTTTACTGGTACCTTTGTAGGTGTTGGAGTACCTATTGGTGGAGCAGCAGTTCTACTCGTAGGACTCTAAGGTGCAGTAGTCTGAGGTTCACTTACCACAGGAGTATCTGTTACAGATGGAACCGGGGTATTCGCTGGATTTTTATTAACCACACGTTTACCTTTCTTAACATTTATAAATATTCTGTAACTATTCTTTTTATACTTACCCCTTACAACTGATCTTCCTACCCTGACTGCCTTAATCTTTACAGTCTTACTCTTACCACTTACTACTTTAACAGCTCTGCCACCTTCCACAAACCATTTTACCTTACCTTTTACACCTTTGAATGTAACTTTTACAGTCTTACCTTCTTTCATAGTTACATACTTTTTACTCCGTTTTACCTTCGACTTCGCATTCACAACCTGTGGATTAGCAGAAGTCAGGCAGACAGCACAGCACAATGCCACAGCCAAACATTTCTTCCTAAAAAACCTCATAAATTAAACCTCCTTTTTGATAAAAAAATTTTAAACACTTAATTTAACTTAGTCTAAATAAAAGAAATACCTCCTCATGTAGAAAAAACGTTTCATTACTACTTACCTGTCTACGGTATCACGGTTACATGCAACGCCTTATCCATCAAATCAATTTCTACCTCGGCAGAATTTTCTGACAGATTTTCAAGACTGAATTGAAGGCAAATCTTATCACTGGTTTCAGAACATGCCACACCATTTCCTGCCGTAAAAATATGGTCATTATATTCTTCTGGCACATAATAAGATTTTGGAATTTCAATCACAGTACCACTTTTTACAGTGGTTACTGCCCAATCCTCACTGCCATCTTCTACAGAAAATTGCCCAGGATAACATTCTCCAAGTATACCGCCCCAATACATTTTACTACTGACCCCCAACCTTCTATAACGTTTCTCCCCGACATATCCGCCTTTTTCATATTGACATGACTTTCCAACATTATATGTCCAGACTGATTTCCAATATTTTTTATTGTGATTGCTGCCATCTTTGACCAGCATGACAGAATACGCATCAATCGTTTTATCAAAAAGACTCCCCCACCCTGCTTTATATCCGATTGCCTTTATGATATCCTGCTCTGTGTCAATCCAGGAAGCATGTGGGTTAAAACCAAAAGATAAAAGAAACACATCATAATTCATCTTTTTTTTATAAATCATTTCAAAGTCCCCTTTTTTATCAAGTTCCTTATTTCTCGCAGCCGAAAGTTTTTCAGTTCTTTTATAACTAATCCGCTTCCTCAAGGAGGCACCCAATGTTTCCGCTTTTATTTCAGAGGAGCTGTATTTCATCAGTCGGTAATAATCTCCATGCTGATTGACATACTGCTTATGCTCGTTCTTAAGCTTAGCACAAAGTTTCGAGAGATAACGCAGTTCCTTATGCATCTTCTTAATTTCCTTCTTAGAATCCATTTCATAATACTTGCTTGTTATTCCGTAGCAAAATGAATATTGGGGGGATATCTTATATTTTTTCGCCACCTTTTTATCAAACAGCCTACGTGCCTTATAACCATAATCTATTTTATTGGTAAAATTAGTATGGAACTTTTTGTTTTTTATAAATTTTTTGTATTGTTTATTAACTTCTTTACATGCATCCTTCCAATCTTTTTTTGTTGATACCTCAGATAAGGATTCTGGTGAAATTTTGCCCTCTACCTTCTGTGCTGGAACTGCCAGTACCCCAGCAAGTATTGCCAATACCAGCAATGCACTCATAAGTTTTCTCCGTGTCTTTTTCATGATTCCTCCATTTCTGCTGAAAGATCTATTCAGCTATATATTATTGCGAAACCTTCATCCAATGCGAATTTGTCTTTCCTTTTTTATAATGACTTGTCTTTCCAAAAGACTTTTTCCCCTCTTCAAACGCTTCATCAGCCTTTGTAGCCGCTGAACCATTATACGCACCAAATCCGATACACAGTCCGCTGTAATCTTCTGGATAAACAACGGAAACCTCACACCTGCCATTGCGATAATGAACATATGATGATCTATACTTACCGCTTCCATAAAAATTCTGCTTTTTTCCCCATTTCCACTTTGACTTTACTGTAACATTTTTATCGTTTTTTTCTTCCAGACACATTCCACTATCATAATCTGCAACAACGTAGTAAAGGCTCCCTCCAGTGTTACCCGTTTTTAAATAGTATCTCAATATTTTATTTACCTGACTCTTTGTTAGTTTTTCCATATGCTTGAACTTAACTGTAAAGGTCAGTTTTTTATATCCTGCTTTATTAGCATCCGTAACTTTATACTTTGTAAGTTTTGCACTCATCTTCAATCTGATATTTTTACCCCAAGTTGTCTTACAGATTACAGACTTGTTTTTCTTCAAATCCCATTTAAGCCCCAAATCACTTAGATTAGATGTTGCTGCCTGCGCTGTCTGTCCTGAATTCGCCAAAATGCTTGCTAACAGAGCAGTAATCATCAGCATTCCAACTACTCTTTTCAACATATTTTTCATATGTTCCTCCATTTCTGCTGAAATCTTATATTCCAGCCATATTATATTTTTTCTGAGTCATTCCACCTAACTCTCCAGACATTGTAGCACAAAAAAATTCCTATTTGAGGGGAATGTAATTATTAACACCCCTTATGTAAGAATTAACTGTACCCCATATATGAATGCCAGATATTCTGAATGACCCACCTACTATATTACCATTTTTCTTCCACTAATTCAATAACTTTTTCTTCTGATATTGGAATATTTTACACCTCAAATGGAAACCTCTCCATTACACTCTTAGTAGAATGGAGGTGTACTCATATGGTAAACATAAATATGGGCGAGCGGTTGAAAAGCCTCAGGCAGGCGAGACGCCTTACACTAAAACAAGTATCAGAACTGGTTGGTGTATCTGTGTCGGTTCTGTCAGCGTATGAGGTTGAGGACAGACACCCTTCATACCATATATTGCTGAAACTCGCCACCTTATATGACGTTTCCTGCGACTACCTGATTGGAAAAGATAAAATGAGGACTTTGAATGTAAATGGCTTGTCTGAAAGGGAAATCAATTCACTCGCAGAGATTATTGACATTATGAAAGCAAATAAGAAATGAAGCCTACGCCTCAGTACCCCATAACAAAACATATACCTCATTAACTTGAAATGCACCAACACTTAGGTCGATAAAGAATATATTTTCTTTCTTAAATACCCCTGTGAAGCCGTCAGGACATGAAAACTGGTATCTGACAGTCCACAGGAAGAAAAATGTACCTTTTTCTTCCTGCATCATAAAATTTCCGCAAAAAAAATACCCTGACCCAGATACTCCTGAGTCAGAGTTTTCATTTTCTGTTATTATTCATAAATACCCCACAAACCAGTTACTAGCTGCCTTGTCAGTCATCTCCCTGTTTTTCCTTTACCGCCTTTTCCCATGCTGACTTCTCCTCTCCCCATAACGCTGGGTCTGCATATTCCGAAAGCGCACCCCTTGCAGAATGCAATTTCCTGACAGCAGGTTCTTCTATAAATTCATCCAATACTGAAATGATGACCTTTTTGTTTTTCTTTGCCTGAACTTCTTCCATCATCTTTACTGCCTCCCCCGTCTGTCCTTAAAAACTGCTTGGTGTATACCTGACAGTAACAATAATTACCATTTTTCTTGTTTCATCTATGCGGTATACCACTGTAAAATTTTTAACAAATAACTGACGGTAGCCTCTGTTGGCAAAAGCCCCTGTTTTTCTCTCCGCACCCCTGTATGGCATCTGGTTCAGGCTGTCTATGGCATCTGCCAGACTGTCAGCCAGTCCTTCCGCAGTACCCTGCACTTTTAATTCCTCTGCAAGATAGGAATATATCCCATCAATATCTCTGGTAGCCCTGGGAGAAATTTTCACCTCATATTCATCCAAAGTGCTTCCTCCTCAGTGTCATAAGTACTTCCTTGGCATCCAGCAGTTCCCCACCTTTGGCAATCTCATCCTCTGATTCGGCAATCGCCAAATCCACCTGTGCATTATCAATCAATTTTTCATAAGTCTCAATACTCATAACAACCAGATCGCCACGCCCATTCTTTGTGACAAACACCGGTTCCTGCTCCATATGGCATTTGTCTGAAATTGCATTTGTATTTTCTAAATCCTTAATCGGAATTATCTGCGACATACGCCCCGCCTCCTCGATAAGAAAAGTATAACATGACACCTGACAGAATTCAATGCCAATATGCACCCCATAAACGCAGGGAAGGCTTCATACCCAGAAATACTCCTGAGCCGAAGCCTGTTCCCATACCATACCCACTACATCTTCCCGATATGCAGACCATCCAGAAAACCCTGTTCATATATCATCTGCAGATACCTGCCACTACTTTTTGATGTCAGGCTGGAATACTCTTCCACCTTATCCATTGTCCCGTCTGGAAGCCCCATTGCCTGAAGCTCATCCCAGATTTTTTCCTGTTTTCGTATAAGTTTTCTATATTCCTCATCCTTTACCATGATAGACTCAATAGCGTCAGTCCTTCCTTCCCTGATATCACGCAATAACTCCTTATCCTCCATCGACTGCCTCCATTCCAAAGTATATGACGCACCCCCTACATAAAGGGGAGTTCCCCATCATGGTACCTTTTCATGTAATACTCCAGTTTCTTCATCATAGCACCCACCTCTTCATCACTTATCGTCTCCATCAGGAAAGCACCAGCTTTTATTAAAGATGACACATCCATCTCCATATC
Source organism: Eubacterium sp. (assembly GCA_022791495.1). Taxonomy (GTDB): domain Bacteria; phylum Bacillota; class Clostridia; order Lachnospirales; family Lachnospiraceae; genus Eubacterium_F. The sequence goes on along the minus strand of JAAVZE010000032.1, from coordinate 6,071 downwards.
CGCTGCAATCTGCCGCTCCTCGAATGCTTTTTCAATTTCCTGCATATCATTTCTGCAAAGCATCCAGATTAACTCAGTCAGGAAATTGAGACATACACTTCTGTCCCTATCCAAAAGATGTTCCTCATATTCCACAACACTGGCTCTTTTGACATTCATCGGAACGCCTACATCCGTCAAAACAGTGTACAGCTTCCTCAGTTCCTTTTCCTTGATAACATATCTTGGTTTTCCATTTATTAACATTTCACTTCCTCCAATCCATAATCCGCAGGGGATTTTCCGTTTTTTCCGTTGCCAGCAGGGGGCTGGGATTTCGTTGCACCGTGTGGACACGCTGTCGCCCCCTGTCGGGCATTTTAGGCAGGGGGTGGGAGTGAGTAGGGGGAGAAGGCAAAAATGGCTGTGTGGGGCGAATTCGGGAGCAGAGAACAAGTGTTTGATTTCGTTCCACAGCACCCTGCATTCTGCCGTCCTGCGGTGTATGGAAATGAATCCAGCACCTCAAAATAAAAAATTACCTGATACCTCTGAAAATCGTGCTGGAAACAGATATGCCTGTCATGCAGAACTGCTGGAGATGCCCTGACTGCCTGTACTGCCAGAACTGCCTAAGCTGCCTAGACTGCCCAGACTGTCTGGCTGGGCTCCTTGCTACGTAAATTACAGATTTTGCTGTCTGGACTGCTCTCTATCCATGCATCCAAACCAAACCATATCCATCTGCCGTCTGTCATGGGGCTGGCTTCATTCCACCGCCTCATTCCCTATAAATTATCTTACCCCTTACCTTCACTGGAAACATTTCTCAGGCAGGGATCGCATACTGAAATCTTTCCCCTGACCTGCCTCCATCTCTTGTGTTATCTGTCATCATTCACATCCATTATCCCATCCATCCACTCTATCAGCCTCTATGTAGTATTGTAAACGTATCTCAGATTATAAAAATGAACCTAACCATCGCACTTCCTTCTCATTTCATGCCATAATAGCCCCGAAAGAACAGGGCGGCATCCGAGGGTTCTCCACAGAGCATCGTTCCATCTTCCTGTTTCTGGAAAGGCGGCAGTATCACCGTGTCCAGTTCCAATCCTGTCTGCACCCTCTCCATTTCCAGCCTCGTTCCTTCTGCAATACGCCTGTAACCACTAACTGTAAAACCATTCTTCCGCCTGACTTCACAAAGCACATAGGCATCTTTTCTCAAAAACTTCGGCATAAGCATAAATCTCCGCAACCGCACCACCTCCTCTCAATCTCCATATTTTAAGGGCGGCTTATTACATCAAAGGCATCCACCCCATACAGCAAGGCAAGACTGCCGCCACTTTTCCAAGTCCCATGTACCTGCCCTGCATCGTCTACATGGGAGACTGTCATCACATCGCCAGCCCTCTTCGGGGCATAGGGGTCATCCAAATCCTTTAGGAGCCTGAGTTTTGTCCCCTGTGGGTACTGTTCCCTGATTCTTTCCACATCAGTCCCCATCCTTCATCACCCCCTCGTATTGCGGCAGGCTGTCCTGACTCCCTATAAGAATATTTCCACCTATAATACCCCTGAATGGTGGCAGATGTTCTTCCACAAAAGGAACATCCTCTGGCTGTATGCTGGTAAACTCCTCCCCCTCATGGCGTACCTCCATGATATTCCCGGCTAGAACATCAACTGGTCTGCCATCCACAAGCATCACCCTGTTATATGGCAGACCAGCTATTTTGCCTTCATCGTTCACAATAAGGACAATCTCATCCGTCAACGGCATGACAGCAATCAATCCCCCGACATACTCCTGCTCTGCTTTCAGGGAATTGTCTGCCTCACCGAGATACCCCCGGTACTGTACCCCCTTATCTGATACACGGAGAAAATACGCCAGAATCTTATCCATTGCCTTGTTCCTCCCCCTTCTCCCCATCGGAGACTGGCTCTGCATCAGCGTCAGCAGGCATAATCTCTTCTGCCACCGCCTCTTCCACATCAAGCACTTCCGCTCCTTCTGTTTCATCAGGATTTTCACTGGCTTCTTCCTCAGGCTTGGGAGCCTCCGCCCCTTCTTCCACTGCATCAGAACCCACTCCGCCTTCCAGCAAAAGAGAGTCCCCTGCGTCAGCCTCGCCGCTCACTTCAGCATGAGCCTCCAGCGTAAGAGACTGAATACCCCTGAGTTGGAAATAAGAAGCAAATGCTTCTGCTATGGCAGTAAGGCGACCTTCTGTCTTTATCCTTTTGACGTTTCCCGATCCCATGTTTTCTTCATATGCAAGATTGACGCTGTTGCTGAAGCTGTCTGTAAAGGTCTTGAAATCTGCCTCGGAGATACCATTTTCCAATGCCAGCTTTGCCGTTACAAGTATCATGGGGATGTTAGACTTCTTGAGGAATCTGTGCTTCTCAGGGAATGCATCGGATACAAAGTCTATGATTTCCTCCATCATCCTGCGTTTCCCGGCATCATACTTCCCTCGGATTGTCTTACAGTACTTTGTAACTTCTCTTGTACTGATCGCCTTATAGTCGTACCCCTCATGCCTTGCATCCAGCAACAGCATTGTCTGGAGCAGTACCTCAAGGTCAGCCTCCCTCCGCAACTGTGCCACTGTCAGCGATATAGAATGCTGGAAGAAATCTTTCTGGCACACTTCTTTTGCCCATGCGGATAATTCCAGCCCCAACTCACTCCTGCATTTTTGAATAGGACTGAGCGGTGTGCTGTTATTGAGCCTCTTAAAGATTTCCTCGACTTCCTCATCCGTTGCATCCTCCAAGCAGGTAATGCTAAATCTGTATCCAAGAATTTCATCCTGACACTCCTCGCTCAATTCCTCAAAGGATAGATTGGCAAGGTCAAATATTACACCATCCATCACTACTTCTGGCGTACTTATATGGAGTGCATATGCCCCATCAATAAATTCAAAGACGCTCTGCATTCTCTGCTTGCCGTCCAAAGCATCATATATAGTTTCTCCGCCAGTCTTATCCTTCAAAAGATAGACTGGCGGAACTGGCATCTGGGCAAGCAGTGAGTGTATCAGCAGGCTCTTCTGCATCAGGCTCCACTGGGAGCCTGACCGCTGTACTGGATTGTCAAAGGTCAAAGTTCCTTTCTCATACCATTTCCGCAGTGTTCTGACTCCCGTCGGCAGTGTACTTCTTTGCATATGTATGCCCCCTTATTCTTCGTCATCCTCATCAAGGAAGCAGTCCTCATCATTCTCGAAACAATTCATCATGCCGCATCCCATACTCATACTGCCGAAAGGTCTTGGATTTTCCTCAAGGTAATAAGGTCTGCCACCCAGCTTTGGAATCTCCTTGGCATCCTTGATAATCTCATACCCCTTATCCAAGAAGTTATAAGAACCTTTTTCTGCCATTTCTGCGAGAATTTCTCTCACTTTGTCTGAAGTCAGGTTACCCCAGCAGATGTGTCCCAGCATTTGACTTACTCGGATGCCTGTTACTTCGTTGTCCATCTGCTCTGCCTTAATGACGACTCTTTTTGTTCTTTCACGAAAAGATACCATCTTTTCCTTGAAACACTCTAACTGCATGAACTCCCTGATTTCGCCTGTCGGCAATACAACTCTTACCATAGCACATTCCTCCATTCTTATAGTTTAGTTGGTTTGTTTGATACAGAAAAACCGTAAATAATAGAAAATGCGGTTTTTCGTCCTACCATCTATCACTCTCATCAGACAAAAAGTCAAGAACTATTTGCTGTGTTTTCTATATAATTTTTTCCATGATAGCAAAAAGCACCAAAATAAGGGGGTTACGAGAAACATAGCCCAAAAACCCCAAGAAAATACCCTATCCATAATTACGAACGAAAGATTGCAAAATAGGAAATTACCATACTACTTTTTCTGTCAAACATCAGGCAATTTATACTACCTTTTATGAAAAACTCTAACAGTTCCATACCACCTTTTTAACATGAAGTTTCCATTGCAAGATAAAAATTTTGGAGAATTAGTATCTGCTTTTTATTTCTGATGTGGCAAGATTTTTGACTCGTGCAGATTTTTCACACCCTCAGGCAGAAAACAGTTTCCCTCAGACAGGATTTGTGATTAATCAAGCAGAAAATAATTGTACCCAAGGCAGACTTCTTACACCATAAGGTGCAAAAATTCATCCCTTAAGGCAAGGCATTTTACCCTCAGACATTGTTCCTGAGTAAGGTAGCACCAGATGCAGTTAATAAAAGACATGTTTTTACTTTTTCGCTATATGTGCGGAATCCAAAAACAAATTTTATTAAATTGCAAAGGAGACGAATATTATGTCAAAACAAAAGACCTGCCCGAAAACATCTGTAAACCTTCCCCTAGGTCTTATATCTGCCTATGGTGGAACAGCAAAAAAAATGAAAAAAAGTGTCTTAGCAATCCGACCAGCAGATTTCAAAGATTCTGCCCTACGCACCCTGTTTAAGAAATATAAGATAACTGTTGAAAGGGGTACTAAAAATCTCTGGGAAAATCAGAGATATTTTGATGAGATTTTTTCGCTTTTATTTCCAAAAGCACCTGACAAAATGAAACGTGAAAAAGTTTCGCTTCATTTAACTCCAGAGCAAAAATTGGCTATTCTCAAGCTGTCTGGGGAAGAAACCCTTACAAAAGGATTCTTTCGTTTATTGCTTTTGGATTATGCCAAAAAAAGCGACATGGCAAAAGTGAACATCAGTGCAACCACCTACTGTAATCTGCTTATCTGCAAAGCAAACAAAGAATCTGCTCACACCGATTCTTGCTATACATCAAATACATCATCCGAGAATAAAACCTCCGCAGATACTGGTCTTAAGGTTCATGGCAATAAAAAATGGTTTCTGAACAATTTTAACGAAATATTACAATCACTTTCTGATGACATAGATACCTTCGTTGAGCCTTGCATGGGAAGCGGTATCATTACTTTAACTGCTTGTCAGAAAAAATGTTTCAAACGCATTATCACAAATGATATCTACTGGCACAAAGCAAACTACCTTCGCTCATTCATCTTTAAATCAGATGAGCTAAAAGCTGCCTGCCTTTCCTTGAGTCCTGACCAGAAAACCTACAATGAGGCAAAGGAAATAATTGAGAAATTCCGCAGTTCTTCCACCGATGAAATCCTTCCTGACATTGCCGCAAAATATCTCTTTTGTCATTATTGTAATAACTCACGAGGTGGATTGAATCCTAATAACCTGATTGAAAACAATGAAAACGCCATATGCAAATACAGGAATTATCTGGACTGCCTATGGAACACTTATCGCTCTGCACAAAAAGTTATTATACATAATGAAGATGCTCTACATATCATCAAAAAGCACAACCGCAAAAAGAACCTTCTCTTCGTAGACCCACCATACCCCAAAACAAAAGGGTATGAGACAGAATTTACAATAGAAGATTTTGAAACCCTCGCAGAAGATGTGATTCATTATAATGGTTCTTTAATCTTCTGCTGCAGAATAACAAACAAAAAAGAAAAAATCTTTTCTCAGGAAGATGCTTATAACATGGATGACCTCCATATCAAACACATTATCGACAACTCATTCTTGGGGCATGGTCTATATTATCGCGACTACCCCTATAACATAGGCGGTGTCGCCATAGAGCGTGTCATTACCAACTTCCCTTTTAAGGGTTGTTATCATTATGACACGGAACAACCTTGGCAGGAAAAATAACCCCTTCCTCTAAAAATCCACATTCAAAAACAGTCCACCCAGAGATTTATTCTCTGAATGGACTGTTTTCTATGCTTTCTTATACTGACTTTAAGGAATCAGCGATTCCTCGAAATCAGACACTCCTCAAAGTCCCGTAAATTGGTGCTTTTTCAGGATTCCTCTTTTCAAGAGGAATTGCTCACTTCTGTGCAATCGCTGCCTGTGCCGCCGCAAGTCTTGCAATCGGCACACGGAACGGTGAACAGGATACATAGTCAAGACCGATCTTGTTGCAGAACTCTACAGAAGATGGATCTCCACCGTGCTCACCACAGATACCGCAGTGAAGGGCACTGTTTACAGGTTTGCCGAGCTTCAGGGAAGT
>JAAVZE010000031.1 GCA_022791495.1 Eubacterium sp. | reverse complement strand
GTCAGGGAAGATGTGGAGGAGGATACCAATAAGAGAAATAAGACAGATTTTGTTCTCTGGTTTACCAAATCCAAATTTGATAACCAGGAACTCAAATGGGATAGTCCCTGGGGTGTCGGATATCCGGGATGGCATATCGAGTGTTCCAGCATCAGCATCAAACACCTTGGCGAGTATATGGATATCCATTGCGGCGGCGTAGATAACATTTTTCCACACCATACAAACGAAATTGCCCAGAGTGAGGCCTATCTCGGACATAAATGGTGCAATTACTGGTTCCATGTCAATCATCTCAATACCAGGAGCGGTAAGATGAGCAAATCCAAGGGCGAATTTCTCACGGTATCTCTTTTGGAAGAAAAGGGGTATGATCCGATGGTTTACCGGATGTTCTGTCTCCAGTCCCATTACCGCAAACCCCTGGAATTTTCCTACGAGGGGTTGGACAATGTGGCGGCCGCCTACGAAAAGCTGATGAAGCGGGTGGCGGCAGTATCAGAGGAAGGCGTGTCAGAGGATAAAAAAGTAGAAGCATACCGCATAAAGTTTGCTGAGGCTATGGGAAATGACCTGAATACCTCTATGGGACTTACGGTGTTGTATGATGTCCTCAAGGAAGATATGCCGGGAGCAGCTAAACGGAAGATCATCACTGAGATGGACAGCGTATTGTCTCTGGGGCTTGAACGGGCATGGGAGAGAGAAGAGACTGAGGTGGATGAAGAACTGTCTGCATATGTGGAGCAGAAGATTGCAGAACGCGCGGCGGCAAAGGAGGAAAAGAATTTTGCCAGGGCGGATGAGATCCGGGATGAGCTGAAAGAAAAAGGAATTCTTATAAAGGATACGAGAGAAGGCGTTGTGTGGACTAGAGAATAAAATGAATAAATCAGCTCGATGGTGCAATTATGCCAGAAGCAGGAGAACAAGGGGTGACGGAAGTTCAACCCTTGTTTTTTTTTGAGCCATATGATAAAATAAACAAAAAATGATTGGAGTTTTATATCATGAAAAACATGCACAATTGTATACGTAAAAAGATATTAGCAACACTATTGGTTTGTGGTCTCATGGCCGGTATTTTACCATTCCAGAAAACATCCGCGCAACAGAATACAGCAAGGATAGCCGGCTATGGATTAAGTAATCCGGTAGTGGACAGTTCCAAAGTCACAACATGGGACTGTATTTATTTTGGACATTATTGGCAGAATGATACAAACGGTGACGGTCTCGTTAATAAAGATGATGACAAAGAACCGATTAAATGGAGGGTTCTGTCGGTAACCGATGACAATGTATTTCTCCTGTCAGACCAGAATCTGGATCAGCAAGTGTATAAGACTCTTAGTGACAAGACCGGTGTTACATGGGAAACAAGCACGATACGCAGCTGGCTGAACGGGTACGGTGCCGAATCCAATCTATGCGGTGAGGATTTTACAAACGATAATTTTTTATCTGCGGCATTTAATGCCTCTGAGCAGGCGGCGATTGTAGATACAAAAGTTGCTGTCAATGACAACACGATGGTTTACCCTGACAACGGCAATGATACCATGGATAAGGTTTATCTGCTCTCGGCTTCTGAAATAATGTCATCCTCATATGGCTTTGAATCGACATGGAATAATACGAAAACGAGAGAGTCCCAAAACACAGCATACATAAGTTCAGGTGGAGGAAACTGGTGGCTGCGGACGATTGTATCTGGCGAGAAAGTATGCTATATTGATGCCAGTGGGCGTCTTTGGAGAAGCAGCGAAGCCGCTCCGCCTCTGATTTAAACTATGTAGTTCGGCCAGCATTACATTTGAAATTGTCTGCACTGGCTGATTCATCAAATCTGGTTTGGTCGTATGCAGGAAAATTGACTTCAAATGGAGAAGTAATCGATGCGGAACTTCCAGGACCAGAAGAACCAACAGAAAGTCCGGTGCCAACTGTGAGTCCAGCCCCGACAGAAAGTCCAGTTCCAACCGCAAGCCCGGTCCCGACAGAAAGTCCGGTGCCAAGTGTGAGTCCGGTCCCGACAGAAAGTCCGGTGCCAAGTGTGAGTCCAGCCCCGACAGAAAGTCCGGTGCCAACTGCAAGTCCGGTTCCAAGCACAAGTCCGGTGCCAAGTGTGAGTCCGGTCCCGGCAGAAAGTCTGGTTCCAACCATGAGTCCGGTCCCGACAGAAAGTCTGGTTCCAACCGCGAGTCCAGCTCCGATAAAGATAAGTAAAATTACAGTGACAGGGAAAATAACGAAACTGGCTAAGGGCAAAAAAGCAAAACTGAAATCGATCGTAGAGCCAGCCAATGCGGCAAACAAGAACGTAGTGTGGAGTTCATCCAATCCGAAAGTTGCCGCTGTGGCTTCCAATGGTACGGTAACAGCAAAAACGATCGGAAAAGCTGTCATTACCGCTACCGCCGCAGATGGCTCCGGCATAATTGGTTCATATAATATAAAGGTTGTGAAACATGCGGTTAAGAAGATTATTATCAAAGCAAAGAAAAAGAATGTGGCCGCCGGTAAGAAAGTAAAAATAACGGCAACAATAAAAACTTCCGGAAAGAAAGCCAATAAAACACTGGAATGGAAAACATCCAATCAAAACTATGCAACGGTAAATTCCCAGGGAGTTGTAACCACAAAAAAAGCAGGAAAAGGAAAGACCGTTAAAATTACTGCAATGGCGACGGACGGAACCGGTAAGAAAGATATTGTTAAAATCAAAATAAAATAATGCCGATGAAATTGTAGTATAGCATACTGTCCTTGGAGAGGGACTATAAACACTACTACTATATAATACGAGGAAAGAGGCTTATGAGAATATTAAACAAACTAGTTAGTGGTGTGCTTTTGGGAGCTCTGACAGTATCCCTTTTTACGCCAGGTACAACTGCTGAGGCGGCGAAAAAAACATCCCTGAAGCAGACCAAAATCACGGTTCTCACGGGAAAGACGAAGAAGATTCAGATCAAGAATAAAAAGAAAAAGAGAAAATATGTCTTTTCCTCCAGCAAAAAGAAGATTGCCTCTGTTACCAAAAATGGGGTGGTTCGTGGGAAAAAGGCTGGAAAAGCTGTGATCACGGTAAAAGAAACATATCAGGTCAAAAAGAAAAAGAAGAAAAAGGTTATTGGAAAGGTGAAGGTGACGGTGAAGAAAAAAACAGTACCAGATAAAAAGACACCGGTTCCAGTGCCGAATCTGACGGCGCTGCCATCAGCAACACCAGGTGCTAATCCGCCAGTGGTATCCCATGGGCCGGCACCGGATGTTAAAATAGAGCCGACATTTTATGTGTCAGCGGATGGAGATGATGGCGGTGATGGTTCCAGCTCGCATCCTTTTAAGACGCTGGCTCGTGCCAAAGAGGCGGTACGCGGTCTGGATAAGTCAAAGGGCGATATCGTGGTGGAGATCGCAGATGGTTTTTATCCAGTGGAGGACACCATCGTATTTGACTCAAAGGATTCCGGGACAGAACAGGGCACTGTGATCTACCGGGCGGCTAAGGGAGCAGCCCCTGTATTCAGCGGAGGTAAAAAACTTGAAGGCAAGTGGCTGAAAGCAGAAGATGTGAACTGGCTTCGTGATGGAGTGACCGCATATAAAGTTCCTTTGGAGCGCTCTGAGAAGTTACGTGCCATCTATGTGAATGGGGAGCGTGCCTCTATGACGAGTAAATCGCAGAAGCCGGCTCAGGCCCTTGGCAGTTACACGGTAGCCAAGGGGCAGGCAGAATGGGCCTGGGCTCCGAGTACGACAAAGATCTATACCGGCGCTGTATTTTCAGCATCTTTTGGTTTGCCGGCAGATACAAGAAATCCACAGAATATTGAGCTGGAGTCCGGTTCTACCTGGGCGCAGCAGCTGGTTTGTGCCGAATCCCTTTCCTTGACGGAAGAAGGGGATACCCAGGTGAATCTGCAGATGCCTTATGGCGCGCTGGCGCAAAATCTTGGATGGGGAACCGCATACAGCCCAACCAAATCCAATGATGTGACCAATGTATTTGAATGGCTGGAGAAACCCGGTGAATTTTATTTTGACCAGGCGGGAAGCATGCTCTATTACATACCAAGAGAGGGAGAGGATATCAACAGCGCAGAAGTGATCATTCCGGAGACGGATACGATCATTGATATGTGCGGAGATAAGCCGACTTCCGATTACGTGGAGAATATTACCTTTGATGGACTGGGATTTGCCTATACAGACTGGAAGTTGTATGAGCTGGAGGGATCCCACGGTTATGCTTCGGTTCAGGGATCCATCGTACTTACCAAATTTGCCAACGTCAACCAGCATGATGACATTTATCGTTCCTATGATGTGCCGCCTGCAGCGATTCATATCAATTCCGCCAAAAACATCCGGTTTTTAAATGGAGAGATCCGTCACACCGGTTATCTGGGCGCCCATTTGGAAAATGACGTATGGGATTGTGAGGTTACTGGAAATTACATTGCCCACACAGGAGGAGCAGGAATCGTCGTGGGGCATCCTCAGCATGTTTATGAAAATGACACGGAGATACACCATGTAAAAGCAAACAATGCAGCGGGAACGGAGAAAGAGAAGTTCCGGGATGGCACGGAGTCTGTTCCGAAAAATATAACGATCACTAACAATTATTTGTACGAGAACTGTTACTTCTTCCCAGGCAACTCTCCGATTACTTCTTTCTTTACCTATAATATGCAGGTTCTTCACAACTTTGTGTATAAATGCTCCTACAGTGGCATGAGCATTGGCTGGGGATGGTGCAACTTTGATGGAGAGACGGGAAGTGACTCACAGTTGCCAGGCGTTCCGACAGATACGTCCAAGAACAATCATGTAAATTACAACCGTGTAGAGGAGATCTGTTCCCTGCTGCAGGATGCAGGAGGAATTTATACTCTGGGAAAACAGGGAAATGACGACTGGACAGAATATTCGGAAATGAGTTTCAACTATATCAATGCGAAGCGTAAGAAACAGACTGCAAATGGAAGCAAGATGATCAATGGATTCCACCCGGATGAAGGAAGTGCCTACATTAAATTTGACAGCAATGTGGTGACCAATATCATACGTAATGTCTATGAATTAAATGACTGGCGCAGGAAGCATGATATGATTGTGACCAATGGTTTTTCCAACACAGACCGGTCGGAGACCACAGCACCAAACTGTACTCTGGACCAGTACGTGAATGAGCAGTACATCTGGCCGCTGAAAGGCTATGAAACGGTATTGTATTCTGGTCTGGAAGACGATTATGTTTATATGGTGGGTCAGGATGTGATTCCGGATACGGATTATGAGCTGGCAGCGAATGTGAGACTGGCAGTGGGACAGAAGCTGCCACGCCGAGGACTGCTGCAACAGGAGGATGAGGTCTGGCTGGCAAAAGAGGGAACGTCCTCCTTTGCAGAGAGCGATGTCATGACAAAGGCAGCTGGAAATGAAAAGACCATGGATATTCCAACGGAGCCGGGAGAATATAAACTCTATATCCGCTATGCAGACGGTTCTGTATCAGGTGCTTCTACCTTTACGCTCTATGTGGGGGAGGCATCTAATATTGCAAATGTTTCTGAAGGACAGAATGTCAATGTGTCCAAGATCAGACCGTTGGTGCTGGAACTTTCAGCAGAGCATTCCTATACGCTCAATGGAAAAGCCATTGAAAATGGATATGAGATCTCTACTGCGGGAACCTGGACACTGAAAGCGAACGGCGAAACCATCGTGTTTACCACCTCGGTGACAGAAGCCAACCAGATTCTCGATTCTGACATTACCGTTGGCAGCGGAGAGGAATTCCATTTTTCGAGTGTCTTATCTGACGGAACGAAGACGATCTGGCTTGCGCCGTCGGGTCTGTCAGCTTTTGATGAAAAAGATCCATCCATGTCAAAGGCGGCGGGAGACAGCAGTAGTATGAAAGCACCGACACAGCCAGGTAGATACATATTAACCATTGTGGATTCTAAAGGCGGGATACTGAGCCAGTCGGATGCATTTGTAACAGTAGAATAGGAGGTTTCGTATGAGAAAAAAAGCATTTTTTAAGAAATTAGTGGGGATCACGGCAGTGTTAAGTCTGACCGTTACCCTTCTGCCGCAGAAAGTCTCGGCTGAAAATCCCATCCTACAGAATATATATACGGCGGATCCGGCGCCGATGGCCTATGAAGACACATTATATCTGTATACTTCCCACGATGAGGATGAGCTGGTAGATAATTTTTACACCATGTTTGACTGGAAATGTTATTCTACGAAAGATATGGTAAACTGGACGGACCACGGTACGATCATGTCCAGGGACTCCTTTAAATGGGCTGAGGACCGGGCATGGGCGCCTCAGTGTGTGGAACGGGATGGAAAGTTCTATTTATATGTTCCAATCCATAAGAAAAGCGGCGGCATGGTGATCGGTGTAGGAGTCAGCGACAGTCCCGAGGGTCCTTTTGAGGATGCCATCGGAAGACCGCTGGTAGATCAGGGAGACTGGAATAATATCGATCCCACGGTATACATCGATGACGATGGGCAGGCATATCTTTATTTTGGAAACCCAAAGCTGCGTTATGTCAAATTGAATGAGGATATGATTTCTTATGATAAAACGACAGGAATCGTCGATGTCGACATGAATGTTGAGAGTTTTGGGGAAGGGGCTTCGGACCGTACCTGTTCTTATGGAGAGGGACCGTGGTTCTATAAACGTGGCAACCTGTACTATATGGTTTATGCGGCATTTGCTCCCGGTGGAGGATCGGAACATCTCGCCTACTCCACCAGTACATCTCCCACGGGACCATGGAAGTACCAGGGAGTCATTATGCCGTCTCAAGGCGGATGCTTTACAAACCATCCCGGTGTCGTGGATTTTATGGGACACTCTTACCTGTTTTATCATAATCAGGCGCTGCCTGGCGGAGGAAGTTATCACCGCTCGGTTTGTGTAGAAGAATTTACTTACAATGAAGATGGCACCTTCCCGGAAATGAATATGACCAAGGAAGGTCCGGAGCCGATCCGTGAATTAAATCCCTATGATCTGGTGGAGGCAGAGACCTTTTCCTGGGGAACGGATGTGGAGACGGAGAATTGCCCGGAGGGTGGCATCAATGTGTGCAATATCAAGAACGGGAGCAGCTTAAAGGTAAGAAATATAGATTTTGGTGAGAAAGGACCGATTCGCTTCCATGCGTCAGCAGCCAGTGTGGGAGAGAAAGAGGCAGCTATTGAACTTCGTGTGGATTCCGAGGATGGCCCAGTAATTGGAGAAGTAAAGATCGCTGATACAGGAAGTACAGAGCAGTACAAAATATTCACTACTGATGTAGAAAAAATTACAGGAGTTCATGATCTGTACCTGTGCTTTACTGGTTCTTCTGAAGAGGAACTGTTCAAGTTTGATTACTGGTATTTTGAGAAAGAGCCGGAACCGGTTGTAACAGAACCCCCAGCAGCTTCCCAGACTCCATCTGTGACACCTCCGCCGGCGGCAACCCATACTCCGGTGATAACACCGCAACCAGAATCAAAGACAGAGACCGGAACAGATAAGATAAAGGTGGCTAAGGTCAAAGGCTTATCCGTCAAATCCATAAAGGGCAACAAAGCCAAAGTAAAATGGAGTAAGGTAAAAGGAGCAGCGGGATACGAGATACGCTACTCGACAGATAAAAAACTGAAGAAAAAGGTGAAGAAGATCACAACCACCAAGAGGACATATACCGTGAAAAAGTTAAAGAAGGGTAAGACCTGTTACTTTAAAGTGAGAGCTTATCAAAAAGGAGCAAAGGGCAAAAAGATCTACGGAAGTTTCAGCTCCGTGAAGAAGTTGAAATAGCAGGGTCTGTCGGAAGGCGGATATATATCTAATACGAATCAACCGAAAAAGAATAAGATTTTTCCTGCCAGTGGCTTATGCTGCTGGCAGTTTTCATTATTCCATTAGTTTACCAATTTTAATACATAAATATTGTTCCTTAGAAAACAGAAAGGGCTGTCGATTCACGAATTTTTATTCGTAAAAGCGACAGCTCCTTCTGCATCAAGACTTAATACATACGCCCTGTCTATTCTTCCTCCAGTTTAAGATCCTTTCCGATCTTAAGCATTTTAAGCAATTTGATTTTTTCTTCCATAGTATAGTGTTTTAAAACTCTTGAAATCTCCTGGTCCACAACCGAATCGTCATCTGCTTCGATTAATTCTGGATTTCCAGCATTGAGAAGTGAATCGATTGAGATGTGACAGAGCTTTGAGTAGTACATCAGCACACGAAGGTTGATCTTTGTCCGGTTATTTTCTATATTGCTGACAAAAGCGATGGTGCTGCCCAGATCTTTCGCAATTTTTTCCTGCGTGATTCCCTGCTCGTTTCTAAGCTGTTTCATTCGCTTTCCCACTTTATCAAAGTCAATTTTTTCTATTACATCCATGTTATATGCCTCCTAATCGAATATGTATATATCTTAGTTTATTATATAGATAGGTTGAAATCAAGTAAAATTTGTAGTATTATCAAAGAAATTTAAAAAATGGAGTGGTAGTATGAAAAAAATTGTGTGTATCCTGTCTTTTGTGCCGGCGGTGATTTGGATGGTTCTGATTTTTTCCTTTTCCGCTGCACCGGCAGTGAAATCTTCTGAGACCAGTGACGGGATTTCTTATAAAATAGTGAAGGTGATAGCAGGGCTTCCCTTTTTGGAATGGGAAGAAGATGAGCTGGAAGAAAAGGCGGAAATTCTGCATGTTCCGATCCGCAAAGCGGCACATTTCAGCGAATACGCATTGTTAGCCCTATTGTGGGCGGCACCTCTTGGCTGTTTGACAAAAGCCAATAAGAAGAGAATGACGGTGGCATTATTGCTCTGCATCATGTATGCTGCCAGCGACGAAATCCATCAATTGTTTGTCCCAGGCAGGGATGGAAATGTAAAAGATGTGCTGATTGATTCGGCGGGAGCAGGATTTGGCATTCTGGTCTGGCGCTTCCTTTTCCATAATTTTTCTTGCCGCCTGAGGGCAAAAAACACTATGCGGACTTGACAGCTCAAGTTGTTTTGCTATATACTAAAAAAGTTAATAATTTAGAAACATGGGTTATTATACACTAACCCATTTGGGAGGAATATTTATGAATTATCATATCGCAGTCATCCCAGGTGACGGCATCGGACCGGAGATCGTGGGAGAGGCAAAAAAGGTATTGAATAAAATTGGTGAGATTTATGGACATACATTTGAATACGAAGAACTGCTGATGGGGGGCTGTTCCATCGATGCTTATGGGGAACCACTGACAGAGGAGACCCTGGAGAGAGCAAAGAACAGTGACTCCGTACTTCTGGGGGCCGTCGGCGGCAATGTAGGGCAGAGTAACTGGTACCAGCTGCCACCGGATAAGAGACCGGAAGCAGGACTTCTAAAGATACGTAAAGGCCTGGGGCTGTTTTGTAATCTTCGGCCGGCGGTGCTTTTTGATGAACTGAGCGGAGCCTGTCCGCTGAAAGAGGAACTGACCGAGGGCGGTTTTGATTTTGTTGTCACAAGGGAACTGACAGGAGGGCTTTACTTTGGTGAGAGATATACGAAAGAGGTAGACGGTTGTCTTCAGGCTACGGATACTCTTACATATAATGAGATTGAGATTCGACGAATAGCGAAATGGGCCTTTGACATTGCGATGAAAAGGAATAAGCGAGTCTGCAGTGTAGATAAGGCGAATGTGCTGGATTCCTCCAGACTTTGGAGAAAGGTCGTGAAGGAAGTCAGCGCGGAGTATCCAGAAGTAGAACTGACAGATATGCTGGTGGATAACTGTGCCATGCAGCTGGTGAAGGATCCGAAACAGTTTGATGTGATTTTGACAGAGAATATGTTTGGGGATATTTTATCCGATGAGGCCAGTATGGTGACCGGTTCCATCGGAATGCTGTCTTCGGCGAGTCTTGGCGAGGGTACGCTGGGACTATATGAGCCGAGTCACGGTTCTGCACCGGATATTGCCGGACAGAATAAGGCAAATCCTATCGCTACTATTTTATCTGCCGCTATGATGCTAAAGTATTCCTTTAATCTGATCGAGGAATCCGACGCCATTGAAAATGCGGTAAAAGCAGTGCTGAAAAAAGGACTGCGGACCATTGATATCATGGATGAGGGTAAAACCTGTCTGGGAACTGTGGAGATGGGGAAAGCCATCTGTGAAGAGATTAAGTAGGATAGAAGAATTGGGATGGCTTTGCCATCTGTGAAGAGATACACTAGGATAGAAGAATTGGCTTTTGAAAGGAGCATTTGATATGAAGAGTGATTCAGTAAAGAAGGGGATGCAGACAGCACCACAGCGTTCCCTGTTCAATGCATTGGGAATGACAAAAGAGGAACTGGAGAAGCCGTTGGTGGGTATCGTCAGCTCCTATAATGAAATTGTGCCAGGGCACATGAATATTGATAAAATTGTAGAGGCAGTAAAACTTGGTGTGGCGATGGCAGGAGGAACGCCCATCGTATTTCCAGCGATCGCGGTCTGTGACGGAATTGCCATGGGGCACGTGGGGATGAAATATTCTCTCGTGACCAGGGATCTGATCGCGGATTCTACCGAGTGTATGGCGCTTGCCCATGCCTTTGATGCATTGGTCATGGTGCCAAACTGTGACAAAAACGTACCAGGACTTCTGATGGCTGCAGCCAGAGTGAATGTACCCACCGTATTTGTCAGCGGCGGTCCGATGCTTGCCGGACACGTACAGGGAAAGAAAACAAGCCTTTCCAGTATGTTTGAGGCAGTGGGCGCCCATGCGGCAGGAAAGATGACAGAGGAAGAGGTGGATGATTTTGTCAGTCATGCCTGTCCCACCTGTGGTTCCTGTTCCGGTATGTACACCGCAAACAGTATGAACTGTCTGACGGAGGCCATCGGTATGGGACTGAAAGGAAACGGAACGATCCCGGCAGTGTATTCGGAGCGCATCAAGCTGGCGAAACATGCGGGAATGAAAGTAATGGAGCTTTATGAGAAAAATATCCGTCCAAGGGATATTATGACGGAGAAGGCATTTATGAACGCCCTGACGGTGGATATGGCACTGGGATGTTCCACCAATAGTATGCTGCATCTTCCGGCCATCGCTCATGAAGCAGGTGTAGACCTGAATCTGGATGAGGCAAATGCCATCAGCGCCAAGACACCGAATCTGTGTCACCTGGCTCCGGCAGGCCATACGTATATAGAAGATTTGAATGAAGCCGGCGGCGTATATGCCGTCATGAATGAATTGAATAAAAAAGGACTTCTCCACACAGATCTTATCACAGCGACAGGAAAGACTGTGGGTGAGAACATCGAGGGATGTATCAATAAAAATCCAGAAGTGATCCGTCCGGTGGAAAATCCTTACAGTGAGACTGGAGGAATCGCCGTCTTAAAGGGAAACCTGGCGCCGGATTCTGCCGTCGTCAAACGTTCTGCTGTGGTAGAAGAGATGCTTGTCCACGAGGGACCAGCACGAGTCTTTGACTGCGAGGAGGATGCCATTGATGCCATCAAGAATGGAAAGATCGTGGCAGGGGATGTGGTCGTCATCCGCTATGAGGGACCAAAAGGCGGTCCAGGTATGAGAGAGATGCTCAACCCGACATCTGCCATCGCAGGTATGGGACTTGGATCCTCTGTGGCACTGATCACAGACGGACGCTTTTCTGGAGCCAGCAGGGGTGCTTCCATTGGCCATGTGTCACCGGAGGCGGCAGTGGGCGGTCCGATCGCGTTGGTAGAAGAGGGCGATCAGATCCGGATCGATATTCCTGCCAACAAGCTGGAGCTCGCTGTAAGTGATGAGGTACTTGCTGAGAGAAGAAAGAACTGGCAGCCGAGAGAACCAAAGATTACCACCGGTTATCTGGCGCGTTATGCCAACCTGGTCACCTCAGGAAATACAGGAGCGATTCTGAAAAATGAATTGAATTAATTACACTATACTGGAAAGAGGTGCATATTTATGCAGTTAAACGGCTCCCAAATCTTAATAGAATGTTTACTGGAGCAAGGAGTTGACACCATATTCGGGTATCCCGGAGGTGCTATATTAAATGTATATGACGAGTTATATCGTTATCAGGATAAATTGCGCCATGTGCTCACATCCCATGAGCAGGGTGCTTCCCACGCGGCAGACGGTTATGCCAGGGCCACCGGAAAAGTTGGTGTCTGTATGGCGACCAGCGGTCCGGGGGCGACAAACCTTGTAACGGGTATCGCCACCGCCTATATGGATTCGGTTCCGATGGTGGCGATCACCTGTAATGTAACCCTTCCTCTTTTGGGAAAAGATAGTTTTCAGGAGGTAGATATCGCCGGGGTAACGATGCCGGTAACGAAGCACAGTTTTATCGTAAAGGATATCAATGACCTTGCCGGCGTAGTGAGGCGTGCCTTTAAGATCGCCCAGAGCGGCAGGCCGGGACCGGTTCTTGTGGACATTCCCAAGGATGTGACAGCGGCTGTCACAGAATTTGCGCCGCAGACGCCGGAGCTCATCCAGAGAAAAACGGACACCATCAAAGAGAGCGATATAGAGGCGGTGGTTCAGGCGATCCGCAGCTCAGAAAAGCCGATGATCTTTGTGGGTGGTGGAAATATCTTATCCGGGGACAGCGCAGAGCTGAAAGAATTTGTCAAAAAGGTGGATGCGCCGGTTACTGATACGCTGATGGGAAAAGGCGCTTTTGATGGAACAGAAGAGTATTATACAGGCATGCTTGGCATGCATGGAACCAAAACTGCCAATCTGAGCGTGACGGAGTGTGACCTTCTGATCGCATTGGGCGTGCGTTTTTCCGACCGCGTTACCGGAAATGCCAGTAAGTTTGCCTACAATGCCAAGATCGTCCACATTGATATCGATGCGGCAGAGATTAATAAAAACATTCAGGTGGATTACTCCATTGTGGGAGATCTTAAATCCATTCTGGAGATCTTAAATAAAAAACTGGAAAATCAGTATCATAAGCCCTGGGTTGACAAAGTGCTTGCCAGAAAGGCAGCACTGCCGATGCAGTACCGGGATGACGTGCTGACAGGACCCTACATTATTGAACGGATCAACGAGCTGACCGGGGGAGATGCCATTATCTCTACAGATGTAGGACAGCATCAGATGTGGGCGGCGCAGTATTTTAAATACAAAAACCCGCGTACTTTCCTTACTTCGGGAGGCATGGGAACCATGGGCTATGGCCTGGGTGCCAGCATCGGGGCAAAAGTGGGAATGCCAGAGAAGCATGTATTCAACATCGCCGGGGACGGATGTTTCCGTATGAATATGAATGAGCTTGCTACGGCATCCCGTTATCGCATCCCGATCATTCAGGTGATCTTTGATAACCATGCTCTGGGGATGGTTCGCCAGTGGCAGACATTGTTCTATGGAAAACGGTATTCCAATACAATATTAGAGGATAAGGTAGATTATGTAAAAGTATCGGAGGCGCTGGGAGCAAAGGCGTACCATATTACCAGACGCGAAGAGACAGACGAAGTGCTGAAGGCAGCGATGGAGTCTGAGGAACCAGTGGTAATCTGCTGTTCTCTGGCGCAGGATGATAAGGTGTGGCCGATGGTGGCACCGGGGGCGCCCATCGAGGAAGCTTTTAACGAGGAAGATCTAAAAAAGTAAGTTTCGCCGGGGGAAACCCTGACTGAATATACCAATGATTTATAAAGATATTTTAAGGAGGTTTTAGCAGTGGCTAGAGTGTACAATTTTTCAGCAGGACCAGCTGTTTTACCGGAAGAGGTACTAAAGGAAGCAGCAGATGAGATGATGGATTACAAAGGAACCGGAATGTCGGTGATGGAGATGAGCCATCGTTCCAAAGCATACGATGAGATCATCAAGACCGCAGAGGCAGACCTTCGTGAGCTGATGAATATTCCTGACAATTACAGAGTGTTGTTTCTGCAGGGGGGAGCATCCCAGCAGTTTGCGATGATTCCGATGAATCTGATGAAAAACGGTGTGGCTGATTATATCGTTACCGGACAGTGGGCAAAGAAAGCATACCAGGAGGCATGCAAATATGGAAAGGCGAATAAGATCGCTTCTTCTGAGGATGAGACATTTTCCTATATTCCGGACTGCTCCGACCTTCCGATCAGTGAAGATGCAGATTATGTGTATATCTGTGAGAACAATACGATTTATGGAACCAAATATAAAACACTTCCCAATACAAAAGGCAAGACACTGGTAGCAGACGTTTCTTCCTGCTTTTTATCTGAGCCTGTAGATGTAGAGAAGTACGGTGTAATCTACGGTGGTGTTCAGAAAAATATTGGTCCAGCGGGGGTTGTGATCGTTATTATCCGTGAGGATCTGATTCCTGAGACCGTGGATGAAAAAGTTCCTACCATGCTTCAGTATAAGACACATTCTGACGCCCAGAGCCTTTACAATACACCGCCGGCATATGGTATTTATATATGTGGCAAGGTATTCAAATGGATCAAGAAGATGGGCGGCCTTGCTGTGATGAAGGAAAAAAATGAAGAGAAAGCAAAGATTCTCTATGATTTCCTGGATTCCAGTGAGATGTTCAAGGGCACGGTGCGCAAAGAAGACCGTTCCCTGATGAATGTGCCATTTGTGACAGGAAATGAGGAACTGGATGCCAAATTTGTCAAGGAGGCAAAGGAAGCAGGCTTTGAGAACCTGAAAGGGCACCGTACGGTAGGCGGTATGCGAGCAAGCATTTACAACGCGATGCCGAAGGAAGGTGTGGAGAAGCTGGTTGAATTTATGAAGAAGTTTGAAGAGGAGAATAAAGCATGAGTATAAAAGTGAACTGCCTGAATCCGATCGCAGCATGCGGTCTGGATCTTCTGGATGATAAATATGAGATTGTAGAGGATGTAAATGCAGCGGAGGCTGTGCTGGTGAGAAGCGCCTCTATGCACGATATGGAGCTGCCGGATCATTTGACCGCCGTAGCGAGAGCCGGTGCCGGCGTCAATAATATTCCGCTGGAGAAGTGTGCAGAAAAAGGAATTGTTGTGTTTAATACACCGGGAGCGAATGCCAATGGTGTAAAGGAGCTGGTTGTGGCAGCTATGATCCTTGCTTCCCGTGATATTGTCGGTGGTATCGAGTGGGTGAAGGACAATAAAGAGGATGGAGATATCGCCAAGACAGCTGAAAAGGCGAAGAAGGCCTTTGCCGGGACCGAGATCTCAGGTAAAAAACTTGGTATTATCGGCCTTGGCGCCATCGGCGTGCTGGTGGCAAATGCGGCAAACCGTCTGGGCATGGAGGTATATGGATGTGATCCATATCTTTCCGTAGATAATGCGCTGAATATGTCCAGGGACATTACTCTTGTGAAAACCTATGAAGAGATCTACAGCGAATGTGATTTTATTACCGTTCACGTGCCTCTTCTGGATTCCACCAAGGGAATGTTTGATAAAGAAGCTTTTGATAAGATGAAGGATGGCGTGGTATTCCTGAATTTCTCCAGAGATACCCTGGTCAATGAGCCGGATATGAAGGCGGCATTGGAGAGCGGCAAAGTGAAAAAATATGTGGTGGATTTCCCGAATCCGACGACAGCAGCTCTTCCAAACACCATTGTCACACCGCATCTGGGAGCATCTACACAGGAGTCGGAGGATAACTGCGCCAAAATGGCAGTAAAACAGATACGGGAATTTATGGAAAATGGAAACATTGTGAATTCTGTCAATTATCCGACCTGTGATGCCGGGGTTTGTACCACAGAGGGACGTATCGCCGTGGCACATAAAAATGTCCACTCCATGCTCTCCAAGTTTACGAATGTATTTGCAAAGGATGGAATCAATATTGAGAACATGGTCAATAAGAGCCGGGGGGATTTCGCCTACACGATCTTCGATATCTGCAGTGTGGCAACGGAAGCAATCGTGAAGGATCTGGAAGCCATCGATGGTGTGATCAAGGTAAGAATCATTAAGTGATCCGTAATCAAAGCTGGGGCGGGATCAGCAAAGTCTGTAGTATAGATTTTGCGTGCCAGATTCTTTGTGTCGGAATCTGGCTTATCGCCCGCGCGGGTATAAATATAAAGGAGAAAAGTGTGAAAAATAAATTTTCACTCGGCAAGTTTGTGGCTGCGCGCTGCTTGCACAAACATTGCAAGAACTTTAGTTCTTTTTATGCGTAAAAAGCAGCGCAGAAATGAGGTAAAAGATGAAATGTAAAAAGATAATCGCGATGGCACTGACGGCAGTGATGAGCTTATCACTGACTGCCTGTGGCGGAGCGGAAAAAGGAACTTCAGAATCTGGCAGCGGGGATGATGGAAAGACTTATAACGTCGGCATCTGCCAGCTGGTACAGCACGATGCGCTGGATGCGGCAACCAAAGGATTTAAGGATGCGTTGACAGAGAAACTTGGGGATAAAGTCAAATTTGACGAACAGAACGCCCAGGGAGACTCACCCACCTGCGCTACTATCATCAATTCTTTTGTTTCTGGAAATGTAGACCTGATCCTTGCCAATGCCACAGCACCTCTTCAGGCAGCTGTTTCCGGTACTGTGGATATTCCGATCCTTGGAACTTCTGTGACTGACTATGCCACGGCGCTGGACATCAAGGACTGGAAAGGAAGCACAGGGATCAATGTATCCGGAACTTCTGACCTTGCGCCCCTGGACGAGCAGGCAGCCATGATCAAAGAATTGTTCCCGGAAGCCAAGAAAATTGGATTGTTCTACTGTTCAGCAGAGGCAAACTCACTGTATCAGGTTGAGACAATCAAGACCTATCTTGAAAAAGATGGATATACCTGTACCAATTATTCCTTTGTGGATTCCAATGATATTGCCTCTGTGATCGCCAGTGCGGCGAAGAACAGTGAAGTGATCTACATTCCTACCGACAATACGGCGGCAGCCAACACGGAAGTAGTGAAAAACACTTGTGTGCCGGCAGGCGTTCCGGTGGTAGTTGGTGAAGTGGGGATGTGCAAAGGCTGTGGTGTGGCGACACTTTCCATCAGTTATTATGATTTAGGATACACAACAGGAGAAATGGCATACGACATCCTTGTAAACGGCACCGACGTATCATCTATGCCGGTAAAATACGCTCCTAAGGTGACGAAACAGTACAATGAAAGCATATGTAAGGAATTGAATTTGGAGATTCCGGAAGGCTATGAGAAAATAGAGACTGAGGAAAAAGAATAATTCTTTTTCCTCAGTGATTTGGAGGAAGGCGATTTGGATATTTCAGTATTGCTGAGTGCCATGCCCGGTGCGGCAGCACAGGGATTGATCTGGGGAATCATGGCCATCGGCGTGTATATCACATATAAAATTCTGGATGTAGCAGACCTTACCGTGGACGGGTCGCTCTGTACCGGCGGTGCGGTAAGTATTATGATGATGTTGAACGGATACAATGTATGGGTGAGTATGCTGGCCGCGCTGGCGGCGGGAATGTTGGCTGGACTGGTGACAGGAATTTTACATACGTTTATGGGGATCCCTGCCATTCTTGCCGGAATTCTTACCCAGCTTGCTCTGTATTCTGTCAACTTGAAGATTATGGGAAAAGCAAATCAGGCGATCAGTGTTATGAATTATGATCTGCTGGTATCTCTCCGCCACGTGAAAAATGTACCCTTGTATCAGAATTCCATCTTTGTGGTGTCGATCTTCTGTATCGTGATCATTGGTATCCTGTATTGGTTTTTTGGCACAGAGCTTGGATGCTCGCTGAGAGCTACCGGATGTAATCCGAATATGAGCCGTGCTCAGGGAATCAACACAAACTGGAATGTAGTTCTGGGACTGATGATCTCCAATGGGCTGGTGGCACTGTCGGGAGCACTCTGCTCCCAGTATCAGGGATTTGCAGATATCAATATGGGCCGTGGAGCCATCGTCATCGGACTGGCGGCAGTGATCATCGGAAAAGTTGTATTTGAAAGAATTTTCCGTAATTTTGCCCTGAAACTGCTCAGCGTGGTTTTGGGAGCGGTGATCTACTATGTTGTGCTGCAGGTGGTGATCTGGTTCGGTATGGATACCGACCTGCTGAAGCTTCTCTCTGCTGTGGTAGTGGCACTGTTTCTTGCTCTTCCATACTGGAAGAAAAAATATCTGGTAAAACCAGTGAAGAGAGGGGTGGCCTGACATGCTGGAAGTAAATCAAATTTATAAAACCTTTAATCCGGGGACAGTAAATGAGAAGCTGGCACTGGATGGTCTCTCTCTGAAACTGAACGAAGGAGATTTTGTGACGGTGATCGGTGGTAATGGTGCCGGAAAATCCACTCTTTTGAATGCCCTTGCCGGGGTGTGGTATGTGGATGAGGGAAATATTGTCATCGATGGCAATGATGTCACCAAAATGCCGGAGAATAAGAGGGCAGCTTTTCTTGGACGGGTATTTCAGGATCCGATGATGGGAACCTCAGCTACGATGGGAATTGATGAAAATCTTGCCCTTGCTATGCGGCGGGGAAAGAGCAGGGGACTTCGGAGAGGCATCTCCAAACAGGAAAGAGAACATTTTAGAGAACTTCTAAAGATTTTAGACCTGGGGCTGGAGAACCGCCTTACTTCTAAGGTTGGACTGTTGTCTGGTGGTCAGAGACAGGCAGTCACTCTTCTGATGGCGACGTTGAAAAAGCCGAGACTTCTTCTGCTGGACGAGCATACGGCAGCCCTGGATCCAAAAACGGCGGCTAAGGTGCTGGAGACAACGAATAATATCATTAAAAAAGATAATCTTACTACGTTAATGATTACACATAACATGCGGGATGCCATTGCCAATGGAAACCGTCTGATTATGATGAATAGTGGAAAGATCATCCTGGATATATCCGGAGAGGAAAAGAAGAAACTGACGGTGGATGACCTGCTTCACAAGTTTGCCATGGCAAGCGGTGAGGATATGGACAATGACAGGATGCTGCTGTCATAAAAAGAGCACCTCCTTTTAAAAGGGGGTGTTCTCTTTTTGACAAAAGCAAAATATGAATAAGGAGGAGTCCATGGATCATATACAAAACGTCCCCGCCGGAGCGAAGATCCGGCTGGGACTGGATACGACAAAACGGCTGTTGGAGCTTTTGGGTGATCCCCAGAAAAAGCTGCAGTTTATTCACATTGCGGGAACCAACGGAAAGGGATCTACTGCATCCTTTATCAGTACAGCGCTGGCATATGCCGGTTACAAAGTGGGAAGGTATGTGTCGCCGGCAGTTTTTGAGGAGCGGGAAAAGATCCGTTGGATGCAGGGAGAAAAAGTTGTGTATATATCGGAGGAGGATTTTTCACATGTATTCTCCAAAGTACAGGCGGTGATCTGTAACATGCAGGAGGCAGGGGAGGTTCTGCCCACGGAATTTGAGGCCGAGACGGCGGTCGCATTTCTTGCCTTTGCGGGATGGCATTGTGATGTTGTGGTTCTGGAGACAGGGATGGGAGGCAGACTTGATTCTACTAATGTAGTAGAAAATGTGGTCTGTTCCGTTATCACACCAGTGGCGATGGACCACATGAAGTTTCTTGGGGATACGTTAGAGAAAATAGCGGTGGAAAAGGCGGGAATCATAAAAGAGAAGGTTCCGGTGGTGGCGTGCCAGACAGAGCAGGTGGTGAAGGAATGTCTGCATCGCGCATGTATACAGAAGAATACAACGATGACGGAAGTTCGTCTGGAACAGATCTGCATCCGGGAGACGGATTCAGAAGGCTCTCTTTTTGATTATGATTCCTGGCAGGAAATCCGTATTGCACTGGCAGGAACCTTTCAGGTGGAAAATGCCTGCCTCGCCCTGGAGTGTATCGGACAGCTAAAGGGAAGATATGATATATCGCCACAGCAGCTGCGGAAAGGATTTGAACACACCATATGGCAGGGACGGTTCGAGAAGATCAGCCAGGATCCGGTGGTGGTGGCAGACGGAGCCCACAATCCGGCCGCCATGTATTCTTTTTGTGAATCTGTATCATCCTATTATAAAAAAAATAAAAAAATCGGAATTATGGGGGTATTTGAAGACAAAGACTATAAAAAGATGGCAGAACTGGCGGAGGGTATCTTTGAAAAAATATATACCATAACACCACCATCAAAACGGGGACTTTCAGCAGAGATCCTCGCTGGTGAGCTGGCGTGCAGAGGCGTGGAAGCAGAGCCCTGTGATTCAATGAAAGAGGCCCTGGGACGGGTATTAGAAGGTGATAGAAGAGAGGACTCTGGGGAACAGGATGCTACAAGAGCAGTGTTTATATTTGGATCTCTTTCGATCTTAAAAGAAGCCTATCAGCTCCTTTACTAACATTTTACATGAAATTTACCCGGCGTATATTTGAAATTTACATACGTATAATAATATGATAATGCAAGGGTCAAAAGTTCAAAATGCCGTTCATGCTCGCGTGATAAGGCATTTGAACCTGTGTAAATGAATATACAGGATGGAGAAGCTGAAAGGAGAAACCTATGGATATCTTTGATGTACTGACTATGCTCGGTGGACTGGCATTATTTTTGTATGGAATGCACACGATGGGAGAAGGACTGACCAAGGTGTCAGGAGGAAAGCTTGAAGGGATTTTAGAAAAACTGACTTCCAATCCGGTCAAGGCGGTGCTTCTGGGAGCTATGGTTACGGCGGTGATTCAATCATCTTCCGCCACCACAGTGATGGTGGTGGGGTTCGTAAATTCGGGGATTATGAAGCTCAATCAGGCCATCGGAATCATTATGGGTGCCAATATCGGTACGACAATCACCTCATGGATCCTCAGCCTTTCGGGCATCGAGAGTGACAGTCTTTTTATGCAGTTTTTAAAGCCTTCTAACTTTGCTCCGGTTCTGGCATTGGTGGGTATCGTATTTATCATGTTTCTTAACAGCCAGAAGAAGAAAGATATCGGGATGATCCTAATCGGCTTTGCGGTGCTGATGTTTGGAATGGATACAATGAGCGGTGCGGTGAAGCCTCTGGCAGATGTTCCGGAGTTTACGGGAGTTCTTACGATGTTCTCCAATCCAGTACTGGGCATGCTGGCTGGCGCATTTCTCACAGCAGTGATCCAGAGTTCCTCTGCCTCTGTAGGTATCCTGCAGGCGCTTTGCGCTACGGGATCCATCACTTATGGGACAGCCTTTCCTATCATTCTGGGACAGAACATCGGAACCTGTGTAACTGCACTGATATCCAGTATCGGAGCCAGTAAAAATGCCAGACGGGCGGCGCTGGTGCACCTTTATTTTAATATAATAGGAACCACTGTTTTTATGATCCTGTTTTATACCATCAATGCAGTTGTTTCTTTTGACTTCTTTGAGGATGTGGCGGGACCAGCAGGCATCGCGGTCATTCATACGGTGTTCAATGTATTTGCCACACTGATCCTTCTTCCTTTTGCCAGGGGATTGGAAAAACTGGCGTATATTTCCATCCGTGAGGATGAAGATGAAAAAGAGAAAAAAGAGATGGGATCTCTTCTGGATGAGAGATTTTTAGAGCAGCCGGCGTTTGCCATGGAGCGCTGCCGCCAGGTGGCAGCCGTGATGGCAGAATTGTCGCAAAAGGCACTGACGGAGGCCATGTCCCTGATTAACCAATACGATGAAAAGAAAGCGAAAGCAGTATACCGGATGGAGGACGAGGTGGATCATTATGAGGATCTGCTGGGAAGCTATCTGGTGAAGCTCAGCAGCCGGAATCTGACGGAGAAGGACAGCCGGAGTCTTTCTACGATTCTCCACTGTATCGGAGATTTTGAACGGATTTCCGACCATGCTATAAATATTGAGGAGTCAGCAAGGAAACTCTATGACCAGAAACTTAAATTTTCAGAAAAAGCAGTGGGCGAGGTTCAGGTATTTACCAGGGCGGTATCCGATATTCTTAATCTTTCCATCCGTGTTTTTGAAGAGGAGGATGAGAAGCTGGCAAACGATATAGAGCCCCTGGAAGAAGTGGTGGACCGATTGAATAAAAAAATGAAAAAACGCCACGTAAAACGTCTCCAGAATGGAAAATGCAATATTGAGACGGGACTGATCCTCAGTGAGCTGACCACGAATTTTGAAAGGGTGGCAGATCACTGTTCCAATATCGGTGTCTGTGTCATCCAGATCAAAGAGGATTCCTTTGACACCCACGAATATCTTGACACTCTTGATAAGGGAGAGGATACCTACTTTAATCAAAAATATAAAGAATATAAAAATATTTACAAATTACCATAAACGGCTTTATCTTTTCTTCATTTTTTATTATAATTAGAACTGGCTCGATGGCATCGTCGGGCTGGTTTTTCTATCGTTATCAGGGAAATGCAAAGGAGAACATGCAATGAATAAGGCTGTTATTTTTGATATGGATGGTGTCATTTTTGATTCCGAGGCACTGGTGCTTGCCTGCTGGAAGATCACCGGCGAAAGCTATGGAATATCTGGTATTGATGAGGTATTCTGCCGGTGTATCGGTACCAATTCCGCTGAGACCAAAAGGATCGTCCAGGACTACTATGGGGAAGAATTTGATTATGAGCATTTTCGGGAAAAAGCCTCTGCGTTGTTTCAGGAAAAGACGAAAGAAAAAGGAGTGCCCGTGAAGCGGGGGGCCAGGGAACTTCTCAGTTATCTCAAGATTAATGGTTACCGGGTCGGGCTCGCAACTTCTACAAGAAGAGTAAGGGCGGAGGAAGAACTGGAGCAGGCAGGACTGTTGA
This sequence comes from Eubacterium sp., assembly GCA_022791495.1. Taxonomy (GTDB): domain Bacteria; phylum Bacillota; class Clostridia; order Lachnospirales; family Lachnospiraceae; genus Eubacterium_F. Next base: position 10,624 of record JAAVZE010000031.1, on the reverse strand, counting down.
AATATTTCGAGACGGTGGTCTGTGGTGATATGGTGACTCACAGTAAACCCCATCCAGAGATCTATGAGCTTGCCTGCAGGGAGATGGGGCTGGATCCTGTGGCGGTTTATGCCATTGAAGATTCCTTTCACGGTGTCCGTTCCGCCTCTGCCGCAGGTATGAAGGTGATCATGGTGCCGGATATGATTGCACCCAATGAAGAGATGAAAGGGCTCGCCTGGCAGATTTACCCGTCTTTGATGGGGGTGCTGGGCCTGTTTCAGAGCTTTTAAAAAGCGGCCGTTACGCCAGTTCATACCAGACTGCGACAGAATAATTAGGACATTTCTGGAGAGACTACTACAAGATCATGTCTTGTGGAGGTTTTGCTATGAAAATTGTCCGTGTCTTTGTTATCGTTATTCTGGTGTTTGTGATATTGATTCCCTGTACGACGGCAAAACCTGGAAATTATGAATATAAGGTTGTACAGTATGTGGCGTTAGGAGACAGTATAGCCGGTGGCTATGGACTGGAGGACGTTCAAAAGGAGTCCTATGTGGGTAGGGTGGCAGCGGCACTTGAGGATCAATATGGCGCCGTCCGATTAAAGAATTTTGGGGAAAATGGCCTTCGTAGTGATGAGCTTTTGGATATCCTTGAGAATAAAGATAATGAGCAGCATGATTCTTATATGGAGGCGATACAAAAGGCAGATCTCATTACCCTTTCCATTGGTTCCAATGACCTTCTGCAGTATCTGTCCCGTGATGTGGATCTGCAGGACTTTAAGAAAAATGGAGACCGTTTATTTACGGAAGCCTGTCAGAAATTTAGTGAAAACATTCCTGGGATTTTAGATATTATCAGCCAGAATGCCCCCAACGCACAGCTTTTTGTGAATAATATTTATAACCCCTGTAATGATATTTCCTTTGGCATCTCAGAAGAGACCGCTAAAAACCTGGAACAAATGGCAGAGCAGTATATCAGGAAGCTCAATAAGGGGTTTGAGACGAAGCGGGTACAAAGTGTCTTTAACCCGAAAAAGAAATCTAAGAAATACCGGAAATATGCACTGGTGGATGTGAAGGGGGCTTTTGAAAGCAGCGATGAAAAGTTGATCAATATGATGATTTCCTGGCGGAGTATCGATCCCCATCCCAACCGGGAGGGGCATCGGGTAATCGCGGAGCTGATCATTCCCCAGATTGATCTGAATAAATAAAAATGAGAGGGATACCAATGAAGATAAAAGGAGCAATTTTTGATCTGGATGGGACATTGATCGATTCCATGTGGGTCTGGGATCAGGTGGATAAGGATTTTTTAGGAGCACGTGGTTTTGAGGTGCCCACAGATTATCAAAAGGAGATTCAGGCATTGGGATTTTATGAGACTGCCTGTTATACCATTGATCGCTTTGGGCTGAAGGAGAGGCCGGAGGATATTATAAAAGAATGGAATGGTATGGCGGAGCGGACCTATCATAAGGAAGTGCAGATAAAGCCTTATGCCAGAGAGCTGCTGGTATGCCTTCGGGAACAGGGGATCTATCTTGGAGTGGCGACGGCTTCCTACGCATCTTTATTTACGGAGTGTCTGAAAAGAAACAAAGTGTATGATTTATTTGAGTGTTTTACGGAGACCAGCGAAGTGGAGCGGGGGAAAGGATTTCCTGATATATACATAAAAGCAGCCGGGAAACTGGGGTGTTCCCCCCAGGAGTGCCTGGTATTTGAGGATATTCATAAGGGAATACTGGGGGCAAAGGCCGGAGGTTTTTGCACCGTGGGAGTATTTGACGAAAAATCAGCGGATTCCTGGACAGAGATACAACGGGATTCTGATTATGCGATAGTGGGATTTGGGCAGCTTCTTCAGGATGCTCAGCTGTTCCAGGAGATTTTTGGCGAAGAGAGTAACTGATGATGCAGGAATCTTGACGTATAAACAAATATCGTGTAGAATTGTATAGAATCATATTGTTGTAAGGAAATGGGGCTGAACATGAAGAACAAAAATGATGTAGAAGTGTTGATCAATGGTAGAAAATATACAATCTGTGGATTTGAGAGCGCCGAGTATCTCCAGAAGGTAGCGACATATATAAACAGTAAATATATGGAATTTAAGGACAAAGAATATTATTACAGCCTGGATTTGGATCTTCGGAATATTCTCCTGGCTGTCAATATTGCCGACGATTATTTTAAGGCGAAGAAAGAGGCCTGGCTCATACAGAAGGACAATGAGCGCAAGGATAAGATGGTACTGGAGATGAAGCATGAAATCCTGGATTCCCAGAGTGGTACGGCAAAGGTCGGGCAGGAGAACGAGGCTCTGAAAGATGATCTGGAGGAAGCAGAAAAGAAGATTGTTGAGCTGAATGTGAAAAATGAAGATAATGTGACTAAGGTGGCAGCTCTGGAAGAAAAGCTTTCTAAAGTGGAGGCAGAGAACAGTGGAAATGCGGCCAGATTGGAAGATGCTGAGAAAGAGTATACGGAACTGAAAGCCAAGCTGGAAGAGGCAGAGAAGGAAAATGGTGAGTTGAAAGCCAAGATCGAGGCGGCAGAGCGGCGGATCACGGATCTGGAAAATAAAAACCGGAAGGGAAAACGATAAATAATTGATGCATGCAAACAGACGGGAAACGGTGTTGCCGGATTCCCGTTTTTCTAGTTCTACGTCGTCGTCGAACTAGTTACACGTAAAAAGGAGTAAGGATGAAAAAGATTGAGATTCTGGCGCCGGGTGGATCCCGGGAAGCTATCTATGCAGGAATATATGGAGGGGCAGATGCTATTTATACCGGGACAAGCCGTTTTTCGGCCCGGGCCTTTGCGGAGAATCCAGATGTGGAAGAGTTGTGCCGCATACTGGATTTTGCCCATCTGCACGAAAAAAAGATTTACCTCACGGTAAATACCCTTCTGACAGAAGAAGAGCTGGAAGGAAGTCTGTACGATTTGATCCGACCTCTGTATGAACACGGGCTGGATGCGGTGATCGTGCAGGATTTTGGGGTTATGGATTTAATCAGGGAGTATTTTCCAGGGATGGATATACATGCCAGTACCCAGATGACTCTCCTGACAGGGGAGGGCGCCAATCTTCTGAGACCCTTTGGGGTGACAAGAATCGTGCCGGCACGGGAGCTGTCCATCCAGGAGATCGCCCGGATGAGGCAGGTAACGGATCTGGAGATCGAGGTATTTGTCCATGGTGCTTTGTGTTACTGCTATTCCGGGCAGTGTCTGATGAGTAAGGTGATCGGTGGCAGAAGCGGTAACCGCGGCATGTGTGCCCAGCCCTGCCGGCTGCCTTACAAGGCAGAGGGAAAAAAAGCAGGATATCTTTTGAGCCCGAAGGATCTGTGTACACTGGGACAGGTGGAAGAGCTGATCCGGGCGGGGGTGGATTCATTTAAGATCGAGGGACGGATGAAAAAACCTGCCTATACCGCCTATACTTCGTATCTTTACCGGACCTATGCCGATGCCAGCCTTTCTGGTATACCCGTAGATGATAGAGAACTAAACAGGGATATGCAGAGGCTGGCAGATATTTATAACCGGGGAGGATTTACCAGGGGATATTTATTTGAGCCATCGAAAAAGAATATCATATTCCCCAGCAAAAACAGTCATTATGGTGTTCTGGCGGGTACGGTGCTGGCTGTTAATAAAGATATGGCAGAGTACCGGGCGGAAATCACCCTTCATCCCCAGGACGTGGTAGAGTTCCGGGACGAGGAGGGAGGCAGTGTTTACGAATACACGCTAAAAGAAGGAGTTCCGAAATACGGAAAGGTGCGGGCACGTTATAAAAAAGGAAGCCAGCTGCGGGCAGGTCAGAAGGTGTATCGTACCAGGAACAATGAGCTGTTAATGGAGATTGATGACCTCATCGAACATGGCAGGAAAAATACGAAGGTTCCTATCCGGGGAATTTTCAGGGCAGTCTGTGGTGAACCGGTCAGGCTGGAGTTGTTCTTTAGAGATTTATCCTGTCAGCTGGAGGGAGCTGTGGCAGAAAGGGCAAAGGGAAAACCAGTAAGTTCTACAGATATAGAAAAACGTTTAAAAAAAACCGGGGAGAGCCAGTTTATATTTGAGGATCTGGCTCTGGCCGTGAGTGAGCAGTTGTTTGTACCTCTGGGAAGCATCGCCGGTCTGCGTCGCCAGGCATTTCAAATTCTGGAACAAAAGATCCTGGAACAGAGTTACCGGAAGGCAGAGTGTAAACCGGAACAGATTCCAGTTGGTGAGGAAAATAAAGAAACCTGTGGGGAGCTTTTCTGCGGGGAACAGTTTACTCTGATACAGATAACAGATTTCCGGCAGATAGAGGGAGTAAAAAATGCTTCAAAGGTAAATGCTACTAATACGAGACTGCATTTCCCGCTGGAGGAGTTTTCGCCGGAAGAATGGAACAGACTGGCAGAAGAAGCGGGTGAACTTAGGTTTTACATTTCCCTTCCCAGAGTGTTACGTGAAAAAAATAAATCCCATTTTCTCGATCTATGGAGAGAGTATGCCAGATGTTTTCAGGGTCCGGAATGCGCCGGAGCCGTCCTGTCTTCCATCGAAGCGCTTCCGGTTATGGGTCAGCTCTGGGATCAGAAAAGGGAGTGGATCGCAGGTCCGGAACTCTATTTCTGGAACCACAGGGCAGGCAGGGTTTATGACCGGCTGGGACTGCGGAGGCATAGTTATATGGCATATGGAAGAGCAGCGGTTATGACCACAGAAGGCTGTGCCAGTCTGGAACTGGGCAGGTGTTCTGGTCCGGAGGGCATGAGCCGGGAGCTGGAAATCAGCACACCGAAAAAAGATGACTTTACGGTGGTAAATTATTGTAATTACTGTTACAATGTAATATATGAAAAAAATCCGGGATGGCATGAGCCGGAGGGTCTGGCAGAGATCCCGGAAATACAGTTCCGGTCGGAAGATACAGAAGAGGTAAGAGAGGTTTTGGAGCAATGGAGCTTTTTATCGTAGAGCTTGCCAGATATGTGATCATTCTGGTGTTTGGTATTTATACTTTTTATGCATACCGGGCATTTGCCAGCAAAGACAGAGCCAGGCAGAACCGGGTATTTGCCGTTCAGAGAACCCTTACCGTTCTTTTGCACACGGTGATGAGTCTGCTGCTGATTATGGAAAATATGTCTCTGGTATATATTTTTTTATGGCTGGCGGAGCTTGCGTTTTATTTTATCTTTATCAAGATTTATCAGGTGTGCTACAAGGGGTTGTCCAAACTTGTCCTGAATAATATGATGATGTGCATGATGGTGGGATTTATCATATTGGGAAGGCTTTCCTACCGCTATGCCATTCATCAGTTGGTGCTGGCGGCTATTGCCATGGTATTATGTATTTTTGTTCCGTTTTTTATTGAGAGATTTGGCGTTTTAGAACGTTTGGGATGGCAGTATGCTCTGGCAGGGATTTTGTTTCTGCTTCTGGTCTTTGTCATCGGAGTGGAAAAATGGGGGTCTAAAAACTGGATCAGCATTGGAGGAGTATCCATCCAGCCCTCAGAATTCGTGAAGATTCTGTATGTATTTTTTATCTCTTCGCTGTTGGCGAAGAGTACGAAATTTAAGCATATTGTATTGATTTCCGGTGTGGCGGCGGTCCATGTCATTATCCTTGTGGCAGAAAAAGATCTTGGTGCTGCGCTGATCTACTTTATTACTTATGTGATGGTGCTCTATGTTGCGACGATGAATGTGGCGTATCTGGGAGCCGGACTGGGAGGAGGCGCCCTGGCGGCAGTGGTCGCCTATCGGTTGTTTGCTCATGTGCGGACCCGTGTGCTGGCCTGGCAGGATCCCTGGGGGACGATAGAAAATGAGGGATACCAGGTGGCGAGGTCATTATTTGCCATTGGTACCGGAGGATTTATCGGCATGGGACTGGGAAAAGGGCTACCTTCCAGTGTGCCGGTGGTGGAGAGTGATTTTGTATTTTCTGCGATTTCCGAGGAGCTGGGCGGCGTATTTGCCATCTGTCTGATCCTGGTTTATCTGAGTAGTTATATCATGTTTGTCAATATTGCCATGAAAATGAAAAAACAATTTTATAAATTAACGGCATTTGGTCTCAGCGTAGTTTTTATTTTTCAGGTGTTTTTATGTGTGGGAGGCGTGACCAAATTTATTCCGTCCACCGGAGTGACACTGCCTCTGATCAGTTATGGAGGAAGTTCCATCATGACCACGATCATTATATTCGGTATCATTCAGGGAATGTATGTGTTGAACGGAAGAGAGGAGGAGAGCCTTGAGGAGGAAAGAAAGAGCGAAGGAAAAAGAAAGAGAGAGGGGAAGAGAAGAGCCAGGAACAGAGGTTAAGAAACGGAGACGGATGAACCGGGAAATGGCTGCCGTCACCTATATTTTTATGTTTCTTTTTGTCTTTATGGCTTCCTATGTGATCTGGTTTTTGATGGGAGACACGGATAAAATTCTAAATAATCCGCAAAATAAGAGACAGGAGCTTTTAGCAGAGAGGATCCAAAAAGGAAGTATTCTCTCAGATAAGGGAAAGGTACTGGCAAAAACAGAAACAGACAGTAAAGGAAATGAAAAAAGAGTGTATCCTTATAACGAACTGCTTGCCCATGCGGTAGGGCGGGTGAGTCACGGAAAGACGGGTCTGGAGGCTTCCGAAGGGTATACGATGCTGACCACAGGAATCAATCCTCTGACCGGGTTGTTGAATGAGTTGAAGGGAGAAAAAAATCCTGGAAACAATGTGGTCACCACATTAAATGTAAAGTTATCCCAGATCGCCAGTGAATCCCTGGGCAGCCGGCGTGGCGCCGTGGTGGTAACAGAGCCCTCCACCGGAAAAATCCTTGCCCTGGTGTCAAAGCCATCTTATAATCCGAATCAGCTGGACCGGAACTGGGAAGCGCTGATCCGGGACAACGACGATGATTCTACTCTGTACAACCGGGCGACCCAGGGGCTTTATCCGCCGGGATCCACCTTTAAGCTTTATACCACACTGGAGTATATGAGGGAAACCAGCCGTTATGAAGAATTTCGTTATACCTGTACCGGCAGCATCGGCAAGGGGAAAGATGCGATTAACTGTTATGGGCATGAGGTTCATGGAACTATTGGACTAAAAAAGGCATTTTCTGAGTCCTGCAATGCCGCCTTTGCCCAGATCGGTATGGGGCTGAATGCCTCCGACTGGAATGGTCTATGTAGTTCCCTGTATTACAATAAGACACTGCCCATCAAGGAGCTGGAGCAGAAATCATCCCGGTTTGATGCTGCCAATGTGGAGGGGAAGGGTGATATCATGCAGGCGGCCATCGGGCAGGGAACGGTCCTGACAACGCCCCTGCAGAATTCTTTTCTGGTATCGGCTGTTCTGAATGAAGGTAAGCTGATGAAACCCTACCTTGTAGATCGTATCGAGGACACTTATGGCAATGTGGTGAGACAACAGGAACCTTCTGAAGTGGCAGCACCAATCACCAAAAAGGAGGCAAAAGTTCTGAAAGAATATATGAGAGAGGCGGTGCTGAGCGGCACTGCCACAGCGTTAAATACCAGCCGTTATAAAGCGGGAGGCAAAACTGGTTCAGCACAGTTTAAGGAGGGATCCACGGATTCCCATGCCTGGTTTGTAGGATATGCAGAAAAGGAAGAAAGACAGCTGGTAGTAAGTATCATTGTTGAGGGAGCGGGAACCGGAAGTGCCCATGCGGTTCCCATCGCGCGAAAGATATTCGATGCATACTTTTAGATTGGAAGGAGGGAAACTGCGTGCGTCAGATCGTCAGCTGCGGCGGAGTTGTAATCTTTAAAGGTAAGATTCTGTTGTTGTACAAAAAATATAAAAAACGGTATGATGGATGGGTGCTTCCCAAGGGAACAGTAGAGGCAGGAGAAGAATTTGAAGAGACTGCCTTTCGGGAAGTTCAGGAAGAAAGCGGAGTGTTTGGCAGGATCGTAAAATATATAGGTTCCAGCAACTATAGTTTTAATGTGCCGGATGATGTGGTGGAGAAAAATGTACACTGGTATTTGATGCAGACGGACAGCTTTTCCTGCCATCCCCAGAGAGAAGAAGATTTTTATGATGCTGGATTTTATAAATTTCATGAGGCGTACCATCTGCTTAAGTTTGGCAATGAACGGCAGATCCTCGAACGGGGCTATAAGGAGTACCAGAAGTTAAAAAGAGAGTGTATGTGGAGTGACCAGCAGATCGGGATAAGGTAGATCTTGTTGAAAAATCACAAGTCAGAGGCAGGTTGAAATCAGCGCCTTCGGGCTAAAAAAGGATTCCCTTTGAGGAATCCTTTTTTAATACGTTTTTTGTTTCCTTTTACAGCAGATTCAGTTTTTTCTTCAGAATATAATTGGACAGGAAGAAAAATACTACAGAGAAGACAACGCTTAAAATAATGGAGAGTAAATATATATTGACTGGTAAGCCGCCTGTCTGCGTGCCCAGAGACGTACTGAAGGTGTCCATACCCGTGGAGATATCCTTACTTATCTCTGTGATCATAAATGGCAGAATTGCCACGATACTGATGATCTGCTGCACTGTATAAAGGGCCGCATAAAAGGCCAGAGAGGCGATGATACGGTGATCTCTTACCAGCTGTCCCAAGGATATGGCGGTAAAGATCTGCAGGATTGACAGCGCGAAGGAGATCAGAAAAGAAAAAATCTGAATCGCCATTAATTCGTTGCTTCCGTTAAATATAAAGTGAAACATATCTTTTATATCAGCACCTCCGGCTGCAACGAGGATGGTAACGGAAAAGTAAGCCAGGATTATGGTTATAATTGTCCATGCGTAGGAGACGATGAATTTGCCCAGCAGGATTTCATGCGTCTTGGCAGGAACCGTAAAGGTCAGATATGCTTCCCTGGTGGCAGTTGTTTTGTAAAAGCGCATACTTAGGAAAATATACGGAGAAATAAAGACAAATATAATGCCAAACACAAGAAGAATGATCCCGAATCCCGAAATAATGGTGAGAGGTGCCGAGTTATAATGTTTCAGCAGCTGGATAAACAGGCAGGCTGCTGAGATAAGAAGCGCCAGCCCGATATAAATGGGGACAAAGATCCGATAGGTAGATTTGAATTCGTGTTTAATTAATTTTCCTAACATTTGAATACCTCCCTGAACAGTGCATCCACTGATTTATTTTCTTTTTCCCGGATTTCATCTACACTTTGATGAAGGCGGATCTGTCCATTTTGAAGGAAGACAGCCTCATCCAGAATGTTCTCCACGTCTGCGATCAGATGGGTTGAGATGATGACCGTGGAATTTTCACAATAGTTTCCCACAATCGTATTTAGAATATAATCTCTGGTGGCGGGATCCACGCCTCCAATGGGTTCGTCCAGACAGTAGAGGTTGGCATTCCGGCTCATGGCGAGAACCAGCTGAACTTTTTCCAGTGTTCCCTTTGACATATGAGCCAGCTTCATGGTGGTGGCGATGTCAAGTTTTTTCAGCATATCTTCGGCTTTGTCCTGCTGAAAGTCAGCAAAAAAATCCGTAAAGTATTCAAACAAATTATTTACCTTCATCCAGCGCGGAAAATAATTGGCGTCTGGCAGATAGGACACATGCTGTTTGGAAATGACGCCAGGTCCATAGCCTCCGATGGTGATGGTTCCGCTGGTAGGAGACAGAAGTCCATTGAGAAGTTTCAGCAGCGTGGTTTTGCCGCTGCCGTTTGGTCCCAGCAGACCAACGATCTTTCCACATTCCAGTGTGAGATCCACGTCCTGGAGCGCTGTGTAGCCGCCAAATTTTTTAGACAGCCCTTTGGTCTCTAATAATATCATAATAATCCTCCATTCTTTCATTCCTTCCCGTGTACTAAGCCACGGAACACATTTATTTTGTAGAACAGCAGTCCCACTGAGAGGTGATAAAAGCCAGTTGTTCTTCACTGTTAAAACCAAGCCTTCCCAGCTCTTCTTTTAGCCGGCATAGTTTGGCATTTGCCAGATCCTCTCTCATGGCCTGTATCATGGAAGTATCACCTGTGATCTTTCTTCCATTTGTCCGCTCATTGATGAGCAGCCCTTCCCGCTCCAGTTCAGCGAGAGCCCGCTGCATCGTGTTTGGATTGACGTTAGCAGTAAGCGCCAGTTCCCGGACAGAAGGGAATGGCTGACCTGCTTTATATTCACCGGAAAGGATCAAAAGCTTGATATGCTCGATCAGTTGAATATAAAGGGGTCTGTCATTGGTCAGTTCCCATAGCATGGATTCACCTCCTTAAATTTAGATAGTCATAGACGCTGCTACCCTTTTCTTAAGGGTAAGCTGCATGCTGTATCAATGTATTATTGTATTAATTGATTAACACAATAATACAACATAAGTTTTCCTTTGTCAAGGAAAATCAGAAATGTTCTTATAATTCGACAAGAACTACCGGATTATGCCTTTACTTTTTAAAGGGATAGTGATAAAATGATAGCTAATGATAATAAATTTTAATGATTTATTAAATTAAATAAGGAGGATTCTATAAAAATGGCTAGAGCAAAACAATCCATGGATGGAAATACAGCTGCTGCTCATGTCGCGTATGCGTACACAGAAGTTGCTGGTATTTATCCGAT
>JAAVZE010000030.1 GCA_022791495.1 Eubacterium sp. | reverse complement strand
CTCTTCACCACGGTGGATGTGATCGGACAGGGACTTCCTCTGATCATGCCGAACGGAGCGAAAATGATCATGAAGCTTCAGCGCTGGATCGAGGATCTGGAGGATAAAGAGTGGGGATATATCCGGACAAAGACGCCGCTTATGGCAAAGAGCGACCTGTACAAGATCTCTGGGCACTGGGACCACTATACCGATGGAATGTTTGTGCTGGGAGATGAGGAAAAAGACAAAGAAGTATTTGCACTGCGGCCTATGACCTGTCCCTTCCAGTATTATGTGTTCAAAGCCAGCCAGAAATCCTATCGTGACCTGCCCTGCCGTTATGGCGAGACCTCTACACTGTTCCGGAATGAAGAGTCAGGAGAGATGCACGGTCTCACCCGTGTAAGACAGTTTACGATCTCAGAGGGACATCTGGTGGTGCGGCCTGATCAGATGGTGGAGGAATTCAAAGGTTGTATCGCATTGGCACAGTACTGTCTTCAGACCCTTGGTCTGGAAGAGGATGTCACTTATCATCTATCCAAATGGGATCCTGAGAATAAAGAAAAATATATAGGTGAGGCAGAAGTCTGGGAGGAGACGGAACAGCATATCCGCAATATTCTCAAGGAATTGAACATTCCTTTTACTGAGGACGTGGGCGAAGCAGCCTTCTATGGTCCAAAGGTTGATATAAATGCGAAAAACGTCTATGGCAAAGAGGATACCATGATTACCATTCAGTGGGACGCCCTGCTGGCAGAGCAGTTTGACATGTACTATATCGATGAAAATGGGGAAAAAGTACGTCCCTATATCATTCACAGGACTTCCCTTGGGTGTTATGAGAGAACGCTGGCATGGCTGATCGAAAAATATGCAGGTTTGTTCCCAACATGGCTGTGTCCGGAGCAGGTTCGTGTCCTTCCCATATCAGAAAAATATTCTGAGTATGCGGAACAGGTAAAGGCGGAACTGGATAAGAATGGTGTGGATGCCACAGTGGACAGCCGTTCGGAAAAGATCGGGTTTAAGATCCGTGAGGCGAGACTCAAAAAGATTCCTTATATGCTGATCGTTGGCCAGAAGGAACAGGAAGAAAACCTGGTATCCCTGCGGAGCCGTTACAAGGGGGATGAGGGTCAGGTAGCCCTTTCTGATTTCATTCAGGATATCGTAGAAGAGATCCGGACCAAAGAGATCCGAAAGATTGAAGTAGAGGAACAGCCTTCTGAGGGAAAGAAAGGTTGAAAACCTTCGGTTGAAAAGGAGACGAGTCATGGAAACAAACAATAGACCGAACACAAAGGCGATTGCGTCCCTGGTAGTATCCTGCATATCGGTGTTGAATTGCTGCCTGTGGCAGCTGGCGATACTGTGTGCTGTGGTAGGGATTGTACTTGGGATTATCGCTCTGCGGGAAGAAAACCAGAGGCAGAAGGATCTGGCGGTTGCCGGCATTGTAGTAGGAGCGGTGGGGCTGACACTGAGTATCACTTTGGTTGTGATCAGTATCATGTTGTACTCAGAAGGAGGCAGCGTGAATCCGGGAACCGTTCCAGCCGGAAAAGATACAGTAATGGCAGCATTTTATTTCTGGGGACAAAAAATCTTTTGTCCCTGAACATATCAGAAAAGGGGTAGAAATAAATGGAAGAGAATGCAAAAAAGGGACTGGGTATTGCAGCAGTCATACTGGGGGGATTTTCCATCCTCTGCTGTACCTGTCTGGGATTTGGAATGATACCGGCGATCGTAGGTATGATTTTTTCGATTATATGTATTGTAAAGGGTACTGGTTCCGGCAAAACGCTGGGAATCGTCGGAATTATCCTGAATGGGATCGGAATCCTGTTAGGGGTCTATATATTGTTCAGCCTGGCTATGATGATCGATTGGAACAATGTAATGGATCCTCAGATCTGGGAACAGTTGGATCAGATTGACCCCAATGACCAGAATCAGGTCAGGGACTGGATGCAGCAGTTTTTCCGAATGGACATCAGTTATTATTGATTAATGCAGTCAGCATATTAGCAGTAATAAGTTTTTAATCATCCATTGTAATAGTATGATGACAATGCCGAAGTAAACATAACTAATACGAAAAGAAAGTCCTCTTGCAAAAGGAGATCTGCAGGGGGCTTTCTTCTCATTTGATTGGAAAGTTCGTCTTGTGCGGTTCTCAGTCGTTGCTTTTTTCCAGATACAGATCTTTTCCAGTGTATGGCTTGCCATATACAGGACATACATCACGAAACAGTAAAATACAAATGGATGATAGACGAAGCAGGAGATGAAATCCCCCTGTAACAGTGATGTAAAGGCGCGGGTTCCCCCGCAGCCGGGACAGTAAAGACCAGTGATCCGGTGAAACAGGCAGGGGTAAAGTAACTGTGAAAAATTTATCACTTCCCAATTTTGTAAAATAGATATAATGATACCTGCTATAAACAAAAAAATGCCAAGACGGTATAAAACTTTATCTGTCAGAGAGATCACCTGCTTTCCGCACAAACCAAGCTGCACAGGCAACTTGCTAATAACTTAGTCAGAAGTTATTTTAACACATCAAAATGGGGTTGACAATGTGGTTTGTTAGGGATCTTTTCTATTTTTTGGAGCAATATTTCTTGACAACATAAGTAAATTATGATCTAATATACTATGTAAATTGTTTGAAAAAAAAGATAAAGATAAATTAGACGAATCGGAAATTTATAATGAAAAAACCTTGACACATTACGCTCATCTGTGTTAAAATGGCACAGGTGCAAAAAGCAGAGTTATCCACTCTCACCTTGCCGCCATTTGAGGAGCGCGCAATGGTCAACCATTTTTTCAAAATGAAAGAATACTGAATTTATGTGGATAGCTGGCTTTAAAAACAGTTATCTTTTTTTATTACATTTGGAGGTGCAGGTTATCAGCGATTTAATGATTAACGTGAAAACCACACTGTAGAACATTTTAGATGAGTGAGTTACACTGAAAAACACATACGTTGGAAACCGGCATTGTAGAACAGTGTATATCAATGAGTTACAATGAGAAAAATG
>JAAVZE010000174.1 GCA_022791495.1 Eubacterium sp. | reverse complement strand
TTTTGCAAAAGAAGAATCCCCTTATTTTCAGAATTTGTGTGCATTCTTGTTTCTCCTGTTCTTTTGTTTTTTATATAATATACCTTTCAGTAACTGTAAGGTCAAGAAAAAACAGAAAAACATACAAAAAATTTTACCGGTATTTTATCTTCCTTCTACCTGATATCTGCAATATATTCTTTTCCCAATCCAGATAAAAAGAACAGCCAGTCCAATATACAAAAACGGCGCAAACTGCCATGAGGTAAGCTGAAGCCCGAACACTGACACCAGTCTTATATCTGTAAATCCTGCATCAAATTTTAACATATTAATAGGAATATAATTCCATAGCTGCGATAAGATTCGATAATCTGTCGGTATCGGAATCATTCTTGCTACAAACAGAATAATAATCATGACTGCCATTGTTCCAACCTTGCTGTGAATCAGCTCAGAAAGCATCATGGTAAAAATTCCGGTTAATATGCATGAAAGAAACAGAATACCCGATAATATCAAAAAACTGGCTCCTATTGATATGGGATAAGAATATACCGGCATCAATAGCTGTATTGCTGCTGTAAAGCCCTTTGTTCCATATGCAATAAAATTCTTTGCCAGAATACAAATAAAAACTATAAGTCCTGCCCCAAAAGAAACTATACTTCCTGCCAGTATTTTTGCAAAATACAGATGGCTTCTGCCAAAACGACTGCAAAGAATCATCTGGTCTGTTCGTCTTTCATGTTCATCTGCAAACACGCTGCTGAGGCAGACTGCCAGTATAAAAGTAACTGTCAGACATATCATATATAAACCGCTCATATCCATCAAATCATTATAAGCCATAGTATATTCAAAGACAAACGGTTTTTCTAAATTTTTGTCTTTGTTCTGCCAATATTGTTGTTCTTTTTCTGTCAAATAATAATTTTCCCATTGCTCTTTTTGAAATTTTGTTCTTGACTGATAAAATTCCTCTTCTGTTATTGTCAACGGATTTATTTCTGCCTGACGGGATAATTCTCTTACAAAAGTATATACCTGACTGTATGGCCGGACATTTAGCTGATATTCATCTGTAAGCATATATCCTTTCTCCTTTTCATTCCCTATATCTTTGTAAGCCTCCTGCATTTCCTTTAATAATGTTGCATCTACTTTTCTTCCAGAAAGCTTTTCCCCATATTCCTTATCTATCGCAAAACCCTCCATATGAGTTTCCAGAAATTCTCCGTCAATATATGTAGAGCCAAAAAACGTCGTACCCATTAAAAATATGGAAACTGCAGTAAAAATTCCAAAAATAATCCATGTACTCTTTCTCATCAAAATTTTTTTCATTTCAAAATAAAATAATGTTTTAAACTGTCTCATTCCATGCCTCCAAATTCCTTTAGATAAAACTTTTCCAAATCTTCCTTAATTTCTTCTCTTGCACTCCGAAAAATCAACTGTCCGTCTTTCATCATTAGAATATAATCTGCGATATGCTCCACATCTGATACAATATGAGTAGATAAAATCACAATGCTGTCCTTTCCAAGTTCCGCGATAAGATTGCGAAATCTCACCCTTTCCTTGGGGTCAAGTCCTGCGGTCGGCTCGTCAAGAATCAGCAAATGCGGCTGATTTAACAATGCCTGTGCAATGCCAAGACGCTGCTTCATGCCTCCGGAATAGGTTTTAATTTTCTTTTTTGCAGCCTCCCCAAGCGACACAATTTCCAAAAGTTCTTTTATTCTCTGTTTTGCCTGTTTTTTTTCGAGGCCCTTTAACGCTGCCATATAAAATAAAAAATCCAGTCCCGTAAAATTCGGATAATATCCAAAATCCTGCGGTAAATAACCAAGAAAACTTCTGTATTCCTCTGTGCCAGCATCCATTCCGTCCAGCAAAACGCTGCCGCTTGTTGGAGTAAGGATATTGCAAAGCATACGCATAAATGTAGTCTTTCCTGCTCCATTTGCCCCCAAAAGCCCATGTACTCCCTCCGAAAATTTACACGATACCCTGTCTACTACGATTTTGTTTTTATATTGTTTTGTCAGCCTGTCTACCACTAATTCCATAAAATATCCTCCATTTTATATATAATATTTCTGCCTTCCTTTATTGTCATTCCAAAAAAGAAAACTGCTGTTGCTCCCCAAAGACCAATATATTTTATTTCAAAAATCCATTGATAAAAGTATACTCCACTTGTCATAAGAACACATACAAACACTGCCAGTCCCGCACATGCATAGGTCCCTTCTCTTCCCTGAATACGCCGAATAAGATAAAAGCTTCCATAGGAAGTCATCAGATAAGGAACCAGAATATAAAGTCCTGTTTTCCAGATTTG
>JAAVZE010000173.1 GCA_022791495.1 Eubacterium sp. | reverse complement strand
CTCCCTCATAAATATACTGCTTTGCCTTCTCCACCATTTGACAATATTCTTCTTCTTCAAACAAATTTCGAAACTCTGAAGTGATTTTTCCTGGCAGTACTGCCGGCGGTTCTCCTGTTCTAATAAATGCAATAATTCTGTCAATTTCTTCTACTGCCCGTTCATACTCTTTTTTCATATGTTCTGTTCTCGCATTTACAATAACAATGATTTTCTGTCGAAAATTGTCAAAAGCTATTACTTTGTCAAACAGCATCAAATCTACATCTCGAAAGCCCTCTTCATCTTCTGCGTCAAGGCATAAATTTGGCTCACTGTATTTTACATAATCATAAGAAAAATATCCTACCAGTCCGCCGGTAAATGAAGGCAGGCCTTCTATTCTGGGGCTGGTATACTCAGAGAGTATTTTTTTTATTTCCTTGTCAGGATGCCGTGTTTCTTTGACTGTTTCACTTTCGGTTTTGTTTTTTATTTTTAAAATTCCATTTGTACACGTAATTTCCATAATCGGGTCAAAACCAAGAAAGGTATATCTTCCCCATTTTTCCTGATTTTCCACACTTTCAAGCATATAGCAATGAGAACTTGTATTTTTTAAAATACGAAGTACCTGCATCGGTGTTTTGATATCTGACATAATCTCTTTGCTGATGGGTATAATATGAAATCCCTTTGATATTTTTTCTGCTTCTTCTAAAGATATCATTGTTTTCCTCCTTTTTCTTCTGCTGTATATGCCGGCAAAATCTTTCAAATGATTTATTTATGGACACAAAAAAACGTCCTTGACAAAAGCTGTCGCTATTGTCAAGGACGGTAAAATATACATAATGATTTACCGCGGTGCCACCTTGATTCGTGGAATCCACACTCTCAGCAGAATACTAACATATTCCCGGCAGCTCACGCGTGCCTTACGTCATGGAATACTCAGATGTTTCAATCCTTTGACCATGCCCTCAGCGGTCCATTTGATAAACTGCATCTCTATGGGTTCTCAGCCTTCCCCACTCTCTGTAAGCGCATTTTTTACCGTTATCTCCGCTTCAACGGTTTTTGATTTATAAAATTGGATAGTTTTTCTAAAACTGTTTTTAATTATACTCAAAAAATGGCGTATGTCAAGAGTTATTTTTTATTTATATTTATCAAAATACAGATTTTCATACAAAAAGTACGCTCTTTTCTTACATCTCATCCATCAGCG
>JAAVZE010000029.1 GCA_022791495.1 Eubacterium sp. | reverse complement strand
GCGATAGGAATTGATTTTGGAACAAGCTCTATAAAAATTTATAAGAATGGGGAAGGCGTAATTCTTCACCAGAAAAGTGTAATTGCCATATATAAAAAAAATCATGTATTTGCGGTGGGAGATGAAGCCTTTGAGATGTATGAAAAAGCGCCGGAGAACCTGGATGTTTCCTATCCTATAAAAAACGGAGTGATCGCTGATATCGGAAATATGCAGTCCATGATTGATTATTTCTTTACAGAGCTGAATGGTAAAAAAAGATTTAAGGGGGCAGAATATTACATTGCCGTCCCCACAGACATTACAGAAGTAGAAAAAAGAGCATATTTTGACCTGATCGCCAACATGAATCTCAAGTCAAAGAAGATCCATGTGGTAGAGAAGCCCATCGCTGATGCTCTTGGCATGAATCTGGATATCACAAAATCCACAGGAACCCTGGTGGTGGATATCGGGGCAAATACCGCTGAGATCTCGGTTCTATCTCTGGGTGGCATTGTCTTAAGCCGGCTCATCCCGGTAGGTGGAAACCGCTTTGACGAAGTAATCATCAATAAGATAAAAAAAGATATGAATTTTGTTATTGGTGAAAAGAGCGCCGAGCTGATCAAAAAAAATATCGCCTCCGCCTACGTGACAGATGAAACCATGGACATCTGTGGACGCAATCTGGTGACCGGACTTCCAAGCGAGATCACCGTAACCGGAGCCGATATTCACGACGCACTAGCTGAACTATTCCAGAACATTGTAGATTCCATCAAGATCATTCTGGAGAGAACACCGCCTGAAATCTCTTCTGATATTTACAAATCCGGGCTTTATCTGACAGGGGGGTCCAGCCGAATCAAAGACCTGGGCAAATTTATCTACGATGAGCTTGGTTTGAAGGTAAATCTTTGTGATGAGCCGGAGAGTACGGTTATTATGGGACTGGGTGCAGTGATTGAAGATCCGGAGCTTGCCAAGCTCGCTCTTTAATACAGTTAATACAGAATGGAGAAAAGTGTGAAAATAAATTTTCACCCTGCAAGTTTGTGCGTATACGCACAAACTTGTAATGCGCAAAAGGCATGCGCGAATGGAGGAAAAGCATGAAAAAGAAAAGAAGAAGGAAAAAATTTTCCATTCATCCGAAGTATATCTATATATCCCTAAGTATCCTTTGTGCCCTTCTGGTCGTTTTAAGTTTTCGGTTCTCCGAACAGTTCCGTACCTTTAAAACGACTCTGGGAGATGTGGTAACCCCCATGCAGAGCGGGATCAATGCCGTGGGAAAATGGATCTATGGAAAAATGGATCTACTTGACACCAAGGAAAAACTTCTCGAAGAAAACAAAGAGCTAAAGCAGAAACTGGACGCCCTGAGCTATGACAATAAGATCCTGGCAGGAGAAAACAGCGATCTGGATAAATACCGGGAACTTTTTAAACTAGACCAGCAGTACCCGGATTACCCGAAGGTAGCCGCCACTGTCATTGGCAGGGATGGAAACAACTGGTTCAATCTTTTTACCATTGACAAGGGCAAAGAAGACGGTGTGGATGTAGACATGAATGTCATCGCCGGTAACGGGCTTGTGGGGATTGTCTCCGAGGCGGGAAAACACTACGCCAAGGTCCGCAGTATCATCGACGACAAAAGCAATGTCAGCTCCATGTTTGAAAACACCGGAGAAACCTGTATGGTGAAGGGAAATATGCAAAGTATCTACAAGGGATTTATAGATGTTACCATGATCAGCAATACGGCAGAGGCAAAAGACGGAGATGCCGTGGTGACTTCCCGGATCAGTGATAAATTTCTTCCGGGGCTTTTAGTCGGATACATCTCCAACATTCATGATGAGACCGACGGGCTCTCCAAGTATGCCCAGCTCACACCAGTAGTATCCTTTGATAAACTGGAAACCGTACTGATTATCACAACGCTGAAGGATAATTCGGAAATTGAGGATATAAAAAACTATGATTAAACGACGAATTTCCACGATAGTGATCATATTCATTGGATTTATACTCCAGACAACCGCCCTGCATGCCATCGAACTGGCAGATGTTGTACCGAATATACTACTCATACTTACCGTCTGCTACTCTTATATGCGGGGAAGAACTTCCGGTCTGCTGACCGGTTTTCTATGCGGCCTGCTTTTGGACATGCAGTTCGGCAATGTGATCGGGCTTTATGCTTTTGTTTTTATGACTATTGGTTTTCTGTGTGGTTACTGCCAGAAGATCTATTTTACGGACAACTACATACTTCCGTGTGTACTCGTCGGAATCAGCGATCTCTTCTATGGCATTTACTATTATGTCACAGAATTTCTGGTAAGGGGACGGCTTTATTTGGGTTTTGCTTTTACGTCCGTCATTCTTCCAGAGATCATCTATACCCTGATCGTTTCCGTACTCATATTCCGGCTTCTCAATATACTTGAGAAGTTTTTATCAGATAGTAAAGAGGAGGTATAATCTGTGGTTACTGCAATAATCGATTATTTTAAAACATTGGTCAAATCGCGAATCTTTTCCCTGATTCTTGTATATATCGTTCTTTTCAGTATCCTGGTGGGCAGATTATTCTACCTTCAGATCGTTCAGGGAGAAGAATATGACCAGAAAGCAACCATCAAAAATACAAAAGTAAAGACTTTGAAAAGCTCGCGGGGAAAAATTTACGACTGCAACGGAAAAGTTCTTGCCTCCAATGAGCAGAGCTATTCCATTACCATAGAAGATACTGGGGAGCTAAAAGATAATAAGACCACCAATGAAATGATTCTCAAATGTATTTCGCTCATTGAAAAACATGGAGATAAACTCTCTGTGGAATTTCCAATCGAAATTACAAAAAAAGGGCGTTTTCGTTTTACGGTAGACAAAAAAGCCCAGCTGCGCTTCAAGCGTGAAATCTATTTTCAAAAGTCCGTGGACGATCTTACAGAAGAGCAAAAGAAAATGAGCGCCGAAGAATGTTTCCGTTATATCCGAACCTCTACAAAGACCAACAACATTCATTTTTTTGATCCTCTGACCGGAGAAGAAAAGACCAAGGAGCAGATGGAGAAAAAAGAGCAGAATTATGACGATGCCACTGCCTTAAAGATCATGAAAGTCCGGTATGCATTGATGATGAATACCTATCAAAAATATGAACCAGTCACGATCGCTTCGGATGTTTCCCCAGAAACAGTAGCAGCTATCAAAGAAAACTCTGCAGATATGACCGGGGTGGAAGTCAGTGAGGACACCAAACGGGTTTATTATGACAGCTACTATTTTTCCCATGTAATTGGTTATACGGGACTGATCTCATCGGACACCCTGGCTACTATGAAAGAGAAGGAAGACAACACCTATACTGCTGCTGACCAGATTGGAAAAACAGGCATTGAACGAACCTATGAAGAGCAGCTTCGTGGAAAAAAGGGCAGTGAAACCCTGGTGATCGACAGCAGTTCCCGTGTGGTGGAGACAAAGGATCACAAAGATGCAGTGGCAGGAAATGATATTTACCTGACCATCGATGCCGATCTTCAAAAAGCTGCTTACAAACTGACTGAGAGAACAGTAGCAGGCGTATTAATATCCAAGTTAAACAACAGCAAGAGTGCAGGCTCTAAAGGAGACAAAGCAGATGATATCCGGGTTCCGATATATGATGTATATTGTGCTATTATAGAAAACAGCCTGGTGGACATCACAAAATTCAACACCTCCGAAGCATCGGATCTGGAAAAAAGGATATACAATAAATTCACTACCCAGAAAACAAACACTTTGAAAAACTTAAAGCGTCATCTAAAATATAACTACGGTGTAGCGGGGGATGACCTCTCTGAAACTTCAGAAGATTATTTGGATTATATTTATTCCCTGCTGCGCTCAGATGAAATTATCCCCACGGAAAAACTGGACAAGACCGATGAAACCTATAATAAATATGCCAATGGAAAACTAAGCCTCAGCCGCTTTTTGATTTATGCCATATCCAATAACTGGATCAGTCTGGAAGCACTGAACGTAGGTGATGATTATTACAGCACAGAAGAAATCTACCAAAAAATAATTGACTATATATGGGAAACTCTGGCGGATGATACAGAGTTTGACAAAAAGGTTTATCACACACTGATCTATGATGATATCATCAGTGGAAGAGAAATCTGTCTGCTCTTGTATGAGCAGGGGTATCTGAAAAAAGATAAGGCGATGACAGCCAGACTTCGTGGAGGAAGTATCTCACCTTTTGGATTCTTAAAATCCAAGATCAAATCCCTGGAGATCTCTCCCGGCGAACTGGGACTTACCCCCTGTGCCGCTTCTGTCGTAGTAACCGATCCAAACACAGGAAAGATTAAAGCCCTGGTATCTTATCCCAGCTATGACAACAATAAATTTGCAAATTCTGTGGATACAGAGTATTTTTCCAAGATCAATACCAATTCTGCTTCACCGATGCTCAACCGTGCGACGCAGCAAAAGACAGCTCCTGGATCCACTTACAAAATGGTATCTGCCACAGCAGCGTTAGAAGAGGGCATAATCGATCCCTATTCCACAGTTACGGACAAGCATGTATTTGAAAAGATAGGTCCCAATCCGCCTAAATGCTGGTCCAGATCCAGCCATGGAACCATCAATGTATCCCAGGCAATCCAACACTCCTGTAACTATTTCTTTTATGAAATGGGATATCGTCTCAGTGGTCTGACGGGAGGAGTAGTGAATAATGAACGTGGACTAAAAAAATTAGAGCAATACTCCAAAATATATGGCTTGACAGATAAATCCGGAATTGAATTGTCAGAAGCAGAACCCAATGTATCCACTTTAGATGCCGTGCGTTCTACCATCGGACAGGGTAACAGCAGTTACACACCAGTTCAGTTGTCCCGTTATGTCTCCACCATCGCCAACAACGGAACCTGCTATGATCTGACGTTGGTTGACAAAACAGTGAATGTGGTAACGGACAAGAAAAAGACGAATAAAGCAAAGGTTCACAATAAACTGGAAATCAAAAATTCCACCATGAATGCCATAAAAAACGGTATGTATATGGTGGTAAATAACGGAAGTCTTAAATCGGTATTTAAGGATGTCCCCGTAAAAGTGGCAGGAAAAACTGGTACGGCACAGATCAGCGCCAATGAACCAAACCATGCACTGTTTGTTTCCTTTGCCCCTTTTGAATCCCCAGAGATCGCTGTAACCGTTGTTATTCCTAATGCCTTTACTTCCAGCAATGCGGCGACATTGGCAAGCACGATCTATCGTTATTATTATGATAAAGATTCAAGAAAAAAACTTTTAAAGAATACAGCCACTGCACCAGTAAGCAATTCAGGCGGTGTGGCCGATTAATACATAGTTATGGAAACGGAGAAATGCGTATGAATCATCCTGTTATCATTAAAGGAACCAAATCTGGTATCATTGTTCATCTAAAAGAGGAACTACCTTTTGAGGAATTAAAAGAAAAGGTCTGTGAAAAGTTTAAGACTTCCGCCGATTTTCTAGGAGACGCACAGATTGCCCTGTCTTTTGAGGGCAGAAAACTTAACGACGAAGAACAGTTGGAACTTGTGGACTGTATCACAGAAAATTCAAACCTGGAAATTGTCTGTGTCATTGATGACAATGCAGAGCGGGAGGCATATTTCAGCCGTACATTGGAAGAAAAGCTGATGGCAATGAATACGAATACCGGGCAGTTCTATAAAGGAACTCTTCGTTCTGGGCAGGTGATCGAATTCGATACCAGCGTCGTCATTTTAGGAGATGTGAACGCTGGCGCCCAGATTGTTTCCACTGGAAATGTCATCGTCCTCGGAAAACTTTTGGGCAATGTTTATGCCGGAGCCTCCGGAAGAGATCATTCTTTTGTGGTAGCGTTACAGATGAATCCGACGCAGATCCGGATCGGCGATGTCATTGCAAGAAGTCCGGATGAAAAACAAAAGACAAAGGTGGAGACTAAGATCGCCTTTTCGCAGAATGGAAATATTTATATTGAACCTCTGGACCGTGATGTTCTGAATGATATTTCCCTTTAAAAATAAATTGCTTTTTTACTATCATTCAAGTATTATAAATGAT
>JAAVZE010000166.1 GCA_022791495.1 Eubacterium sp. | reverse complement strand
TTGTTAATACTATGTATATGGATTTCATGTTATTACCTCATATCAATTATGCGTTTTCTGTTGTTACCTGTATAGTATATATTATTTTATACGAATTGGCTAGTGGAAAATATTATAATTATACAATTTTTTATACAAAAATATATTTTACATCCAATATTTGCTATGATATGATAGGAGAAAGAAGAAAGTGCAGAAAATATAAAGCAGTTTCCCATAAAATGACAAATCAGGAAAGGAGTATACAATGGAGATGGATGATAAGATAAAGGTTTATATTGCAGATATTTTAAATGAATGTGGTATGGATAAAAATCAGGAAGCACAAGATATGCTTCTTGGAGAATTTACTCATATATATAAGGAATGTTTGAAAAAACATGATATGGAGTATACAGAACATGTAAAGGAAAAAGAGAAAAAAAGAGAGGAAATACCTGAACATGTTGACAAATATGGTTATTTTAAAAATCAGTCAGAAAAATGCGAACTGCCATATAATGAGGCGGCGTTTCAGGAGGCAAAGGAAAGATTTGGCGTTTATGCAGCAGTGGACAGAGCATATATGGTAACAGATACCTATAAGCATTATCAAAAAATGAGGAAAATGAGCATAACTGTGCTCAGGGGTCTGGCTCTTATCTCATGTCTGATTGCCGTATATGGAATTGCTTTTGCTGACGATGTAGATTCTAAAATTCTGACGTTGACATTATGGGTTATTACAATTATTATTTCAGTTTCATTTGCCATTGTATTCGGCAGTACTGATAACAAGGCGGAGAAACTGTTTTTGCAGTTTCAGGGCAGATTTAAATATTTTTATATCAAAAACAAAAAAATATGATGGAGGAATAATACAATGAACGTTTTTAAGATTTTCATAGATGATATAAAAAGGCTGGTAAAAAATCCCATTGCAATTGTAGTGATTATTGGTGTGGCTGCGCTGCCGTCACTTTATGCATGGTTTAATATTATTGCCAACTGGGACCCGTATGGAAGCACTGGAAATATTCCTTTTGCCGTAGTCAATGAGGATAAGGGAGCTGATTTTGAAGGTTTGGAGCTGAATCTGGGAAGTCAGGTGGAGCAGAGCTTAAAAAATAATGATAAAATGGGCTGGACCTTTACGGACAGAGAGGAGGCTCTGGAAGGAACAAAAAGCGGAAAGTACTACGCAGCGATTATTATACCAGAAACCTTCAGCGAAGATACCGTCAGTATTTTAAGTGAAAAGCCTGTTCAGCCGACGATTACTTATTATACAAATGGAAAGTCAAATGCAATTGCACAGAAAATTACAAATACAGGTGTGACAACTGTACAGGGGCAGGTAAATGAAACCTTTCTAAAGACGATAACAGAGCAGCTTGAACAGGTGATTCTTGCCGGAGGAAGCAGTCTTGACGAGCATAATATTTCTTCAAGGATTACAGAGAATCTGAACAAAGTAAATGACAGTATGACAAGCGTTTCCGATGCGCTGAAAGCGTTTGATTCGACAGTTACCGCATTTAAAGCTATGAATGATACCATGCAGGCGGCAGTTCCGGGCATGACAGCACAGATAGATATGGCAGTGAACAGCTTGAATACAGCAAAGGGCAGAGCAGAGGCGTTAAAGGAAAATGCGGGAATGATTACAGGTGTTGCCTCTTCTGCCTATTCCGATATACAGGCACAAATGTCAGGTCTTGATACACTTGTCGACCGTCTGCAAAGTATTGTTGATACTGTGGAAAATATACATAACCGGATTGATATTGAACATATCGGGTTGCCAGAGGAACAGAGGGAGGCTGTAAGAAACGAGATAAGAAGGGTAATGGAATCTGTAAATAGTAATCAGATTTCACAGATAAAAGCAGATATTCAGGCAAATATTGAAAATATTCAAAATCAGGTCCAGCAGGTGATTCAGATGAGCATTCATTCCGCAGCGGCGGATATAGATGGAACAGCACAAATGCTTATCAGCTCTTTAGAGGCCGTAAAATCAAATATTCAGACAGCGGGAGAGGTATTTGGACAGCTTTCCGATTCTCTGACACTCACTGGTACAGCATTTCAGAATACAATTTCTCTGATTGAAGATATGCAGAAGACATTGACTGAAAATATAGATAAACTGAATGGATTATCAAATAGCGAAGCATTAAACCAGATTATGGGAATGGTGTCAGATAATTCCGATTATATCAGCAGCTTCATGTCTGCGCCGGTGGAGCTTGAAACAATAGATGTATTTCCAGTAGAGAATTATGGTTCGGCTATGACGCCGTTTTACAGTGTTCTTGCTATCTGGGTGGGAGGCATTGTTCTTGTGGCAGTGATTAAGACAAATGTAAAGGATAAAAGTTCTTACAAAAATATGAAGCCTTATCAGGAATATCTGGGAAGATATCTGTTTTTTCTGGTAATGGCTGTAATACAGGCTGTGATTATCTGTCTTGGGGATTTATTCTTTCTTAAAATACAATGTGAATCAATATTGCCGTTTGTGTTTACGGGAATTGTATGTGCATTTGTATTTTCACTGATTATATTTACGATTACGATTTCCTTTGGGGATATTGGAAAGGCAGTTTGTGTAATTTTGCTTGTGATTCAGTTAGGAGGAGGTGGCGGTACATTTCCGATTGAAGTAACGCCGGATTTCTTTCAGACATTATATCCGCTTCTTCCGTTTACACATGCCATTAATGCAATGAGAGAGTGTATTGCAGGTATGTATGGAATGAATTATGTGGAGGATGTGTGCTGCCTGCTTGTATATGTGCCATTTATGCTGATACTTGGACTTTGTCTTAGAAATCCGTTGATTAAGGCGAATGAATTTTTTGAAAGGAAACTTCATGATACAAAGATGATGTAAAGAGTGCGAAGGCATTAAGTGTGTAAAATTAAAAAATAGTATATATCTATTAAAAGGGATTCCGTAATTATTCATGTGTTTGTCCTGCTCAAAACAAAATCTGGATTGACAACAGATTATATGTCTGCTAAAATGAAAACAATAGAAAAAAGGAGGAACTGTATATGTCAGCATGTGTTGGTCGCTTAAGGTAAAAACGGCAATAAGAAGACAGCCTGTCTTGAAACAGGTTCTTTTTGCGTACTTAAGTGCAGAACAATGCGTCATATAACTGGTTTTTGTGTGCCAGTTTTTTTGTGTTATCTTCTTAATGTATATGCAGGAGAATCTGTTCCAGTTTCTCCTGTTTTTTTATTGCCATTTTTGATGCAAATAAAAAAGCAGGAGGAAACACATGTCCGAAAAATATAAAAATAACAGAAAGAAAGAGCCCCGTTTACAGAAAATATACGGGTCGCAAAACTTTTTGACAAGCAGAAGACTTTTAGAAAGAATCGTAAGAAAAAGCACAATTACAAAAAATGATATAGTTATAGAAATTGGCACCGGAAAAGGGCATCTTGCAGAGGTAC
>JAAVZE010000028.1 GCA_022791495.1 Eubacterium sp. | reverse complement strand
TCAGCCTGTGCAAGAATCTCTTTCTTGTTGTAGCTGCCGCAATTTTTGCAAACTCTGTGTGGAACCATCAGCTCTCCGCATTTACTGCACTTTACCAATGTAGGAGCTGTCATTTTCCAGTTTGCTCTACGTTTGTCTCTTCTTGACTTTGAAGATTTATTCTTAGGACAGATTGACATGTCATTACACCTCCTTAATAACTGAAAACACTTCTACCATTATATCTATAAGACCATAGTTTGTCAACACTTTTTTACATTTCTGACAATTTTTTGGCTTATCCGATCAGTTTCACAGTTTCTCTTGCGATAGCAAGCTCTTCATTGGTCGGAACTACCATTACTTTTACCTTACTGTCAGCAGTTGATACCACCTTTTCCTCACTGCGGATGGCGTTTTCCTTCTGATCGATGGATACGCCAAGATAACCAAGGTAGCTGCAGATATATTCACGCATAATATTATTGTTCTCACCAAGCCCTGCCGTAAATACAATGGCGTCTACACCGTTCATGGCAGCGGTATAAGCACCGATGTATTTTGCCACACGATAGCCAAATACATCCTGCGCCAGCTGTGCCTTCTCATTGCCTTCTGCTGCTGCATTCTCCAGATCACGAAAATCACTAGAAATGCCAGAAAGACCATATACACCGGATTCCTTATTCAATAGATTCATGATCTCTTCCAGAGATTTACCCATATTATGAGCCAGATACTCGATGATGGCCGGATCGATGTCCCCGCTTCTGGTTCCCATCACAAGTCCTTCCAGTGGTGTCAGTCCCATGCTGGTGTCCACAGACTTACCATTTTTTACTGCTGAAATGCTGGCACCGTTACCCAGATGGCAGACAATGACCTTAGAATTGTCTGGATCCAATCCCAACAGCTCGATGGCACGTGCGGATACAAAACTATGGCTGGTACCATGGAATCCATAACGGCGCACTTTATATTTTTCATAACATTCATAGGGAAGTCCATACAAAAATGCCACCGGTTCCATCGTCTGATGAAATGCTGTATCAAAAACAGCTGTATTTGGTACTCCTGGCATGATTGCCTGACAGGCACGGATTCCGATGAGATTCGCCGGATTATGTAACGGTGCCAGAGGATTGCACTCCTCGATAGCAGTCATCACATTATCGTCAATGACAACGGAAGAAGCAAATTTTTCTCCTCCATGTACCACGCGGTGTCCAATGGCATCAATTTCAGACAAGTCACCAATGACGCCATAGGTTTTATCTGTAAGTTCCTCCAGAACTAATTTCACCGCCACTTCGTGATCCGGCATGTCTTTGTTGATGACAACTTTTTCACCGCCTGCCGGTGTGTGGTTCAGACGCCCATCTATTCCAATTCTCTCACATATTCCAACGGCGAGCGCCTGTTCCGTTTCGGAATCAATCAACTGATATTTGAGGGAAGAACTTCCACAATTAATCACTAATACTTTCATTCCATTTCCTTCTTTCTGGTTAATAATCCAAAACTCATACTTTTTTATTATACAACTGTGATTTTTAAATTTCAATAGGAAATGAAAAAAATCCCAATAGAACCCGGTCCTGTGTGAACTCCAATCACCGGATCCAGCGTCTGGATGATAATCCTTTTCACCTTTTCAGATTTTCTCAGGTGATCCGCAAGATAACGGGCATCCATGGGACAATCTCCATGACTGATAAATACGGTCTGAGGTTCTTTGATATCCCTCAGGGCACGTTTTACGATCTCATCCAAAGATTTTTTCCTCCCCCGCACCTTGGTCTCCTGCTTGAGAATCCCACCCTGGCTCATCCGTAGGATTAGCTTGATCTTTAAAACTGTTCCCACCATGGCAATCACTGTAGACGCACGACCACTACGCCTTAGATGATTTAGATCATCTACTGTAAAAATGGTGTGGATCTGCCAACGGCTCTGATTACACCATTCATAGACCTGTTCTAACCTCTGCCCCTGTCTGCGCCGTTTCACTGCACCATATACCAGAAGCCCCTCTCCCAGCGCCATGCACAGACTGTCCACAGCGTATATATTCCGCTCCGGAAATTCCCCTTTCAGCTTCATAAGAGCCGCTTCTACCGCATTGAAGGTTCCACTGAGCTTCGTGGAAAGGCCAATATACAAAATATCCTTTCCCGATTCCAGGATCGGCTTTGCCGCCTCATACGCCTCACTGGTATTCACCATGGAAGTGGTAACATTTCTTCCAACCCGCAGATGTTCGTATAATTGATGAAATGTCTGGTCTCCTGACTGGTCATATCCTGGATATTCCCGATCCCCCACCAGATATTTAAGAGACATGACAGTAATGTCGTATTTCTGAATATAAGGCAGCGGAAGATTGGCTGTGGAATCCGTGAGAATTGCAAAAGAATCGTTCATAACTTCCTCCATTGACAGGCTTGACGCCGTTAATACTCTTTATTATCGTCATATTGAGTTGGATTTATTCATAAAATGAACAAACACGTCCTTTGGGGGATCATTTCCATGCTGATCCTTTGCTTTTTACTTCTTGCACTACTCCTTGTCTTTCCGGAAACCGCCGCAGAAGGCGGACGAAATGGTCTGGTCTTATGGGCTACAGTACTTGTCCCCTCACTCCTGCCCTTCTCCATCCTCACCTCACTGCTCCGAAAAAAGCTACAGGGAAGCCGGCTCTGTTATCTTCTGCTGACCGCCGGCATCCTGTCTGGCTATCCCATCGGAGCAAAAATCGCCGGAGATCTGTATCAGGATGGTTTTCTTACTAAAAAGCAGGCAGTTCTCTTTGCTGGTGCCATCAACAACCCAAGTCCTATGTTTGTCATCTATTTTGTTGGAGAAAGCCTGCTCCACCTTGGCTCAGGAAAATACTTTTTTTATCTGACGGTACTCCTGTCTGCCGTTCTTGGAAGTGTATGCTTTTATCTTCTAACCCCTCTTTTTGAAAAAAGATTTTCCCTGCATGTCACCTCCTCTGGACACCCGCCTGTCTCAGGCGCCACCTTTTCTGAACAGCTGGATGAAGAAATCTCTGCCTCCGCCCTGCTTTTGATAAAGATCGGAGGCTACATCATGCTTTTTTCCATTCTTGCCAGGATGATCCAGAACCTTCCTGTGCTGCCCCCAATCTTCCAGCTCCCCCTGTGCGGCCTTTTAGAGATCACCACCGGAAATGCCATGATCTGTGGATGCGCCATCCCACACCACACAAAAATAATCCTGTGCCTCGCCTTCACCGCTTTTGGGGGGCTCTCTGCTGCCGCCCAGACAAACAGTGTTCTGAGAAATACAGAATTATCCATCGTTCCCTATGTAATCATAAAGTTTTTCAGCAGTCTCTTTGCCGTGCTTCTCGGCTTTTTGCTCTGGTAAACATACATCGCCTTAAAAAGTTATTCTACCCCGCCAGAAGGCCCAATATCCTCTCCTTGGCCTTCCTCTTCCGGAAGTTTTCCCTCGATTTGGTCTTTGAGCTCCGTGCGGTTACTTTTTATAATTTCGATATCTTTCTTCAAAGCACTAATGAGCATCGTTGACTTACTCTCCAGTTCCTTAAGGGACATCTCAATGTTTCTCCCCGCCTCTCCCAAAAGATCACTGGTATAATATAACGCAGAAGTCCTGACCTGTTCACTCTCTCCCACTGCCTGCCTGAGAATCTGCTCTGCCTGGGCCTGAGCCTGGGCTATAATCTGTTCTGCCTGGGCATAAGCCGTCTGCACCAGCTCATTCTGATCCAATAGCTGCTGGGTCTGGGCTTCTGCCTTATTCATGATCTGCTCTGCCTGGGTCTGGGCTTCCTGAAGGATCTCATTGCGGTTATTGATCACCTTCTGATATCTCTTAATCTCATCCGGTGCGCACATACGGAGGGCGTCCAGAAGATCATACAATTCATCCTTGGAAACTGTTACTTTATTAGGATATAACTTAGAAGGCTTGCAGTTCTCCACATATTCATATATCTCATCTATCGCCTTCTCAATTCTTGATGGGTTCATACCATTTACCTGTTCCTTTCTCTACCTTACTCTCAAAAAAACGTGCTTGTTCGTCTTATATTCCTTTATCCTTATTATATCGTAAAAATTTTCATCCACATAGTCTACTGGTGTATCTAAGGCAGATTCCAGGATCACCAGCGTATCTTCCTTCACAATCCCTGAGTGCGACAACAGATCTGCCAGTTTTGCTTCAAATCCCTTTCGATAAGGCGGATCCGCATAAATAATGTCAAACGCCTGTCCCATTTTTTCTAATTTGGATATTCCATAGGTAACTTCCACCGGCAGCACCACTGCCTGGTCAGCCAGTCTGGTCTTTGCCAGATTAGCCTGAATACATCGCAGGGGATCTTTCCCAAACTCTATAAGAACTGCCTTCTCTGCCCCTCTGCTCAGCGCCTCGATGGCAATTCCCCCGCTTCCACTGAAAAGATCCAGAAACACACTGCCAGGAATTTCACCCTGTATGATATTAAATAATGTCTCCTTAATCCGGTCCGTAGTAGGCCTCGTATCCTTCCCCTCAGGAGCAATCAACGGCAGCCTTCTTGCCTTTCCCGCAATAACGCGCATATCTTCCCTCATTTCCGTGGTCATTCGCTTTTTCTGCTATTGTATAATAAATCCTGTTTTTTTTCAACTGTTTTCTGTACTACATGCTTACAATATCTCCAGACTATTAAAGCGATACCTTACCCATATAGTGTTCCAATTTTTCCGAGAGGCGCCGGTTCCTGGCATAAAAACGGCTGATCTCATCAAAATCATACCGTTTTGCCTCTTCGTTGGCAGCCTGCAGCAATTTTGCATCCTCATAAATATCTGCCAGCTTAAACAGCTTGTCTCCACTCTGCAGCACCCCAAAAAAATCTCCCTGTCCACGAAGTCTTAGATCCTCCCTGGCGATGTAAAATCCGTCATTGGAGGAAGCAAGGATCGAAAGCCTCTCCTTTCCCTCCTTCGTATCATTTCCATACATAAGAATGCAGTAAGATTGAGCCTCCCCCCGGCCCACCCGCCCTCTCAGCTGATGAAGACCAGCAAGTCCAAAACGCTCCGCGTTCTCGATCATCATCACCGTGGCGTTGGGCACATCGATGCCCACCTCGATCACGGTAGTTGACACCAGGATATCGGTTTCCCCAGCTCCAAAACGCTCCATCACCTCATTCTTCCGGGCCGGTTTCATTTTTCCATGAAGACAGTCCACCACAGCGATCCCGTGAAAAACCTGCCGCAGCCGCTCCGTATAAAGCGTCACGCTTTCTAACTCCACATCCTCATTTTCTTCCACCATGGGACAAATAATATAGACCTGATGCCCCTTTTCGATCTGTTCTTTCATAAACCGGTAGGCATTGGGACGATAATCTGTCCCCACCACACAGTTCTTGATCGGAAGACGGTTTGCCGGCAGCTCATCCATCACTGAAAGATCCATGTCCCCATACAGCACCAGAGCAAGAGTTCTTGGGATCGGTGTCGCACTCATGGCAAGTATATGAGGGGCTTCTCCCTTCTCTGAGAGAAGTTCTCTCTGCCTCACTCCAAAACGGTGCTGTTCATCGGTAATAACAAGGGCCAGATCCTGAAACTTCACATTGTCCTGAAGCATAGCATGGGTCCCCACCACGATATCCCACTCCCCCGCTGCCAGATTTTCTTTCCCTTCCCGTTTCTGTTTTGCAGTCAGGGAGCCGGTAAGCAGTCCAACTCTGACGCCAAATACGCCAAGCATACTCTGTAGGGATGCATAATGCTGAAGGGCAAGAACCTCCGTGGGCACCATAAACGCGCCCTGGCTGCCGTTACAGACAGTCAGATAGAGAGCGAGCACCGCTACCACGGTTTTACCGGATCCCACATCGCCCTGTACCAGCCGGTTCATAACACGTCCGCTGGACAGATCCCCCAGTATCTCATCATATACCCTTCTCTGCGCAGCCGTCAGGGTAAAGGGCAGGCTTTCCAAAAACTCTCCCACTTCCTTTTTCTGTATCATAACATGGCAGCTCTTCTGATCATTCTGAAAACGAATCGCCCGAAGAGCCGCCTGATATAAAAATAATTCATCAAATACAAGACGTTTTCTCGCCTTAATAAAATCCACCCGGTTTTTGGGAAAATGTATGTCCTGCACCGCCTTTTTGTATCCCACAAGGTCATTTCGCTTTCGGATCTCCTGAGGCAGAAACTCCAGAATCCCCTCACACTCCGACAGGGCGGTTTGTACCACTTTCGTCATCTGATGATTCGTCAGACCCGCCGTGAGTGGATAGATGGGAAACATCTTTCCCACTTTTTTATAAAACTCATTTTTACTATATAACTTAGGTTGTTCCAGAACCAACTTTCCATTGTGACGGCCAATCTTTCCCCTCATGATATATCTCGTCCCCAGTCTGAGCTGATTAACCAGAAAGGGCATATTGAACCAGGTAATCTGTACAACACCTGTCTCATCTTCCAGAAAGGCAGTGATGATCTTCAAATTTGATGTGTTCTTTACCAAAGGCTTCCTGCGAAGTACTCCCTCCACCGCCATAATCTTTCCTTCCCGCAGCCCAGAAACAGGCGCAGGTTCTTTAAACTCATCATAATCTCTGGGGTAATGTTCCAACAGATCTCCCACCTGAAAGATATCCAGTTTATGTAAAGAATTTTCCGCTTTTTCCCCCACTCCCTTGATCTTGCGGACACTGTCATTAAAGTTCATTGGATTCCTTTCTTATCAACTGCCGCAAAACCTCCCGCAGCTTTATTCGGTCAATCGGTTTGGGCACGTGTGCATCCATCCCCACATCCAGAGAATGCTGATAATCCTCTGCAAAGGCATTTGCCGACAACGCTACAATAGGTACAGCCGCCAATTTTTTGTCTTTTAGATTTCTAATCGCCTTGGTTGCTTCATAACCATCCATCACCGGCATCTGGATGTCCATCAAAACCAACGAATAATATCCAGCCGTTGATTCCTGTATCTTCTCCAGCGCCTCTTCTCCATTTTGTGCAGTCTCCACCAAAAAGCCCTCGCTTTTCAGAACTTCTTCCACAATTTCCCGATTAATCTCATTATCCTCTACCACTAAGATCCGTTTCCCTTTCAAAGATACCAATTCAATGCTATCCTTTTCAACGTCTCCTGAATGTTCTTCCTGCTGTTTTTTCTGCAGTTTCACCAACATACTTACTGTGAAACAACAGCCCTCTCCCAGTTTACTTTTGACAGATATCTCTCCGCCCATAATATCAACGAGACCTTTTACCACGGTAAGACCAAGACCGGTGCCTGGAATGCCGCTTTCTGTCGTATTATTTTCTCTCTTAAAAGGTTCAAACAGGCTTGTCTGAAATTCCTCCGATATGCCGATCCCGTCATCTTTGACCATAAACTGAAACTTGGCATATCCTCTCACGGCAATGTCAGACTCTTTCAAGATCAGGCATACCGCTCCACCCGGCTCTGTATATTTCATGGCATTGTCCACCAGCTGGCATAAAATCTCTTTGAGCCTTATGTAGTCAATCACAACAGAAAAATGTCTGACCTCATCCTTATCCACGTAAAATCTTACGCCCTTTTCCTGAATTCCAAGACGAAAAGTACTTTCTATATCCTCCAGAAGATCCGCTAAATGACACTCCCGTTCGATCAGGCTCACCTTTCCTGACTCAATACGTGTAACCTCCAGTGATTCGTTGAGAATCGCAAGAAGCTGCTCACTGGACATTTGTATTTTATCCATATAGTTTTCCACTTTGCCAACTTCTTCTTTGTGGTCTCTTGCCAGGTCAGTATATCCTATAATCGCATTCAATGGGGTACGAATGTCATGGGACATATTCGACAAAAATGTATTCCTTGCAATCTTGGCCACCTGCGCCTGCTGAAGTGCGGCCAGCAGAAGATTTTGTTTTGTCAGCTGTTCTGTGATGTCCTTAATGATAACCAAAGCAATGATATCATCGGAATTTTCATTTTTCCCCAACAATAACACAAACTGCCATAGCCGCGGCCTTCCCATTGCATCTATGATCTGGCACTCATAGGACTGTTCCAGTTTCCCCTCTTTATAACATCGTTTTAATCGATCTACCCGAAAAAATGTACGATAGGTTTCCAGTCGGTCTTCACTTATATTTTTCTCCCATTGTTTCACATATTGAGAATACTTCTGGAGTGGTTGATCCCCCACCTTTTTCGTCAGATCATACTCTTCTCCATTATGGATATGACTGGATACTTTCAGAAACTCGTCCCTTGTAAGATTGATCTCACAAAAAGAAATGGAATCTTTTAACAATGCCTTCTTATACTGAACTTCTCTGGCATGCAGGCGCTTTAGTTCTGTATTGATACTTTCTAATTCCTGGATACGATCTCTCAGCCGTTCCGTCGCATCCTCTATAAAAACGTAAAATATATTGCCATATTTCTCTGTATACAAAAAATGACCATAGTCCTCCACCCATCGAATGGATCCATCCTTGCGCGTAATGCGGTATTCTACATAATCCAGATCATATATACTTTTCTCAACCTGATCCCTTATACTTTTTTCTACTTTATCAAGATCCTCTGGATGCACCATCCCTCGGAATGTATTATCCGTCAGTTCTATAAACTCTTCCCTGGTCTCGCATCCATAAATACGCAATATGGACGTATTAAAATAAAGGAGCTCTTCCTCTCCTTCGGCACGATATATAAAGAAGCCGCCGGGCATTCCATCCGTCAGCTGTTCGATGATAGGCATTGTTGTCTCATCCAGTGTCAGGGAAATTTTATTTTTAGCTCTTTTCAATGTTACACCTCTACCTTTTCCTCTGTTTTCTCTAACACATATTATACCACAAAACGGTATTCCTGTAAAGTTTTTACATCCAACTGTTATTTGTCTCCTGTAGAACCAAACCCGCCTTTACCCCGGTCTGTTTCATCCAGGCTGTCTTTTTCCTCATACACCGCATACAAATATGGAGCGATGACCATCTGAGCTACCCTCTGCCCTTGCTCTACCACAAAATCTTCCGAAGAATGATTGTGCAGTGCCACGATGATCTCTCCCCGATAATCTGAATCGATGACACCGACTTTGTTCGCCGGAGCCAGCCCCTGTTTACAGGCAAGACCACTTCTGGCATAGATCAGACCCACCAATCCCCTGGGAATCGCAACAGCAATTCCCGTATGAATAAATTCCGTCGTCCCCGCGTGTATCGTAACTGGCTGTTCTATACAGGCAGACAGATCTGCACCTGCCGAATACTCTGTGCCATATACGGGCACCTGCGCTCTGGGATCTATTTTCATAAAGGTTACTTTTATCTGCTCCATCTTATCCTCCATCTAATATCGTTATGACTTCTTTTCCTCCTGCCAGAGTACTGTCCTGCCAGTCTCCAGTGATTTCTTTACATCAATGATCCTCTGGTTCTCAGAACCCCGGAACCTTAATTTCAGGTTTTTTTTCTCCTCCACAAACCGTCCGTCTACCAAGATATCAATATAAGAAAGCATCTCTCTGGTCGTTTCTGACTCCTGACACATCTGCCCCAGGATCTGGCTGTCAAATAAATATCCAGAATAACACCAGACATCCTTCTCCGGGTATTTCTCTTTTACCTGCTTCAAAAGAGGAAGAAGACCCTCCTGATTTATTGTTTCAAAAGGCTCACCGCCCAGAACAGATAATCCAGCCACGTAGGAAGGTTTCAAATAATCTAAGATTTGTTGAATCTCTACCTGGGAAAAAGGCTTACCATAGGCAAAATCCCAGGTCTCCGGATTAAAACAGTTTTTGCAGTGATGGGTACACCCGCTGACAAAGATCGATACCCGGACTCCCAGGCCATTCGCCACATCATACCGCTTTATATCTGCATAATTCATTCTATATTCCCTTTCTTAGCCCGGTGATGCAAACTGGCACCGTCGACCCTTCTTGGCGGAATCCTGGGCTATATGTGCAGAACTCTGGAATTGATCTCTTTCGTCTTACCTACATTCCAGAAATTCTCCCCAAGATAACCACAGGTTCTCCTGGTCACATTCATTTTATTGTGGTCTCTGTTGCCACAATTAGGGCATTCCCATATGAGATCTTCATTGATCACGATCTCTCCGTCAAAACCACATACATGACAATAATCTGACTTCGTATTAAATTCTGCATACTGAATGTTATCATATATAAACTTTACTATCTCTTCAAGAGCTGGCAGATTGTGCTGCATGTTGGGGATCTCCACATAGGAAATGGCACCTCCGGAAGAAATCGTCTGAAACTGGCTCTCAAAGGTAAATTTACTGAATGCGTCGATCTTCTCACGGACATCCACATGATAGGAATTGGTATAATATCCCTTGTCCGTAATATCCTTGATCACGCCAAAACGCTTCTTATCAATCTCTGCAAAACGATAGCACAAAGATTCTGCCGGTGTACCGTACAACCCAAATCCAAGCCCAGTCTCTTCCTTCCAGGTATCGGTAGCGCGGCGCAGACGGTTCATAACTTTCAGGGCAAATTTACTTCCCTTTTCCGTGGTATGGCTCTCTCCAGTCATCAATTTTGTTACTTCATACAGACCGATATATCCGAGTGATATGGTAGAATATCCGTCATGCAAAAGCTTGTCAATCTTTTCTCCCTTTTCCAGCCTTGCAATCGCCCCGTACTGCCAGTGGATCGGGCTGACGTCGGAGGTCACTCCCTCCAGGGCAGAATGCCGGCACATCAATGCCTCAAAGCAAAGGGAAAGCCTCTCTTCCAGCAACTGCCAGAAATATTCCTCATTCTCCTTTGCCATAATTCCAATCTGAGGCAGATTCAGGCTGACTACTCCCTGATTAAAACGCCCTTCCCATTTATAATTCCCCTGGTCGTCCTGCCAGGTGGAGAGGAAGCTGCGGCAGCCCATACAACTGAATATATTTCCTTCGTAATTTTCCCTCATTTTTTTTGCTGAGATATAATCGGGATAGAGCCGTTTGGCAGAACATTTTACTGCCAGTCTCGTAATATAATCGTATTTTCCGCCCTTGAGACAATTATGCTCGTCCAGAACATAAATCAACTTGGGAAAAGCCGGCGTAACATATACACCCTTTTCATTTTTGATCCCCTCTAGTCTCTGGCGAAGTACTTCTTCAACAATCTTTGCATTCTCTTCTATGTACTCATCATCCTTATCCAGATTAAGGAAAAGAGTTACAAAAGGCGACTGCCCATTGGTAGTCATCAGCGTGTTGATCTGATACTGAATCGTCTGAACACCAGAGCAAAGCTCATCTTTCACACGCTCTTCCACCATGGTTTCAATCGTTGTGTCATCTAAGGTATCTCCAAACTTTTCTTTATACCGCTGGCGGTATTTATCGGTACTCTTACGCAGATATTTGCCCAAATGGCGTATATCAACAGACTGACCGCCATACTGGCTGCTGGCCACCGCAGCGATCACCTGGGTCACGACGGTACACGCCACCTGAAAGCTCTTCGGACTTTCAATGAGCTTTCCATTCATCACAGTGCCATTCTCCAACATGTCCCCTATATTAATCAGACAGCAGTTAAAGATAGGCTGTACAAAATAATCCATATCATGAAAATGAAGTACCCCTTCTTCATGTGCCCTCACGATCTTTTCCGGAAGCAGAACCCGTTTTGTCAAATCCTTTGATACCTCTCCTGCGATCAAATCCCTCTGGGTGGATGCGATATAGGCGTTTTTATTGGAATTCTCTTCCATAACATCCTTATTGCTGTTCTGGATCAGGCTCATGATCGAATCATCCGTCGTATTCGCCTTCCTTACCAGTTCTCTCGTATAACGATAAATTATGTAGGTCTTGGCAAGTACAAATTTCCCAGCCGCCATCAGCTTCTGCTCGATCATATCCTGGATATCCTCAACCTGCATGGTTTCCCGTCCTGCATTCTCAATACTGGCGATAATGCCATCCATATCATCCTCAGATACTTTTTCATATGGCTCTACTTCTGCATTCGCCTTCCTGACAGCCACTAGAATTTTATTGCGGTCATAGTCTACCACACGCCCGTCTCTCTTGATAACCTTCACTTTATTATCCCCTGCCTTTCAAAAGCTTCTAACGATCTCCATATCGAACATTAGTGATTATATCACTAATGTGATGGGATGTCCACTATATCTTGTAATTATTTCTTTGTTTTTTCTTTAGAGATACTATATCATGTGGTTGTACTATGTTTGTAGAACAGGACTTCCTGTCTAACAAAAAACGACCGTGGCAACGATCGTTTTTAGTCACTTATTCATCGTAATGGGGCCCTGCAGGCAGTCAGTCTCTCCCCACCTTGATCTCATCCATGGAAAGTTCCACATACATCCGGATCTCATCTTCTGTCATCCTGGTGTACTCTGCCAGCTCTGTTACCGTGGCAAGCCTGCCCCAGTCTTCGGCAAGTACTTTTGTCGCCTCATGGATCAGATTTGTTTTCGCCAGGATCGTATTTTCCTGCCCCCGGTTTTCTAACTGACTGTCTGCCAGCTCGATCATGCGCCCCCTCACGCTGCGTTCCAGCTCTTTTTTTACATCAGAGATGTCAGAATTGCCACAAAGCATATCCACCGTCGTAATTAATGTCAGGTTTCCCTCCTGAATCAGATCCTCCAGAGGCACCCCGCGGTTTTTATATTTCCCCGCCAGGGTGACAACACGCTTAAGAAAGGACTCGA
Source organism: Eubacterium sp. (assembly GCA_022791495.1). Lineage (GTDB taxonomy): Bacteria > Bacillota > Clostridia > Lachnospirales > Lachnospiraceae > Eubacterium_F. The sequence goes on along the minus strand of JAAVZE010000028.1, from coordinate 4,279 downwards.
TTACCTTATGCTGCACACTGGCATCTCCAGACAAAAGCCTCCCATATAGATCCTCTATCTCCTCTGCAGACAGTTCTGGCAGCTCGCGCAGTTCACGCCGGTAAATGCGAAGGTATTTGGAATCCTCCGTATTCAGATCCGATTCCTGAAGTTCTCCGTCGCCGGCTTCAAATCCCGTTCCCCGGGAAGCAGCCTTTCCGGAATTTTTCTTTGAGGAATGCCCTGCCACCTCGATATTATGCTCGTCCAGAAAATCATATACCAGTTTCAGCTGTGGTGCCGTCAGATTCAGATCACTGCAGAAATCTTTAACCTGACCTTTGGTAATCCGGCTCTCCTGGGTCTTTGCCAGATCCACCAGTTCAAGCATCTGTCTCATAAACTCATTCTGGTCACGCATCTACATCTCTCCTGTCGCCGCATAATGATAAATCTTCATGACATCCTCAGCCCTCAGCTTCACATAATTTCCCTCGGTTTCCTTTGAACTCAGAAGTTTGCTGGTCATAAGCCCAGCATCCTTTTCATCGGCACCGATCTCTGCAAAAGTCAGTGGCATGCCGATGGCTTTCAAAAAGCTCTCAAAAGCCTCTATTCCCTTCAAAGCTGTCTTTTCTTCGGTTTCCTGGGGCTCGATATCCCACACCCGCAGGGCAAACTGAACCAGCTTATGAGGGTTGGTCTTCAATACATACCGCATCCAGGCAGGCGCGATCACAGCCAGTCCCGCACCATGAGTCACATCATAGAGTGCAGAGAGTTCGTGCTCGATATGATGGCTCGCCCAGTCCTGAACCCTTCCCACTCCGCATACATTATTGTGGGCAAGCATTCCTGCCCACATGATATTGGCCCTGGCATCGTAGTTCTGGGGATCTTCAATCACCCGTGGCGTCTCATGAATCATAGTTTTTAATACTGCCTCACAAAGTCTGTCCGTGATCTCCACCTCTTCGGTGTTGGAAAAATACCGCTCGCAGATATGGATCATGATATCGGTAGCCCCCGCTGCTGTCTGATAGGGCGGAAGGGAACAAGTGAATTCCGGATTTAATATGGAAAACTTCGGGCGCAGTACATCCGAACCAGCTCCCTTTTTATACCCTGTCTCCTCATTTGTGATAACGGAGTTGGTAGAGCCCTCTGAACCGGCTGCTGCAATGGTCAAAATCGTCCCTACGGGAAGTGCCCTCTGAATCTTTGCTTTTCCAGCATAAAAATCCCAAAAGTCTCCGTCATAGCAGCACCCGGCAGCAATTGCCTTGGAAGAATCGATAACACTTCCGCCGCCTACTGCCAGTATAAAGTCCACACCTTCTCTCCGGCAGAGTTCGATTCCCTCATACACAAGCCCACTGCGGGGATTTGGTTTTACACCCCCAAGCTCTACATAGGAAATGTCCTCTGCTTCCAGACATTTCTTTACGGTATCGTAGAGACCAGACTTTTTAATAGAGCCGCCCCCGTAATGAAAGAGCACCTTTTTTCCGCCAAACCGGCGGATCAGCTCTCCCACATGCTGTTCAGCTCCTTTCCCAAAATCAAAATAAGTAGGTGCATAAAATGTAAAATTTTCCATGATCATCCTCCTGCTCCGGTATTATAAAATCTGTAGTCCCTTTTCCTCTGCCTCTTTCATAACCTCTTCCGGCCATATGGAAGACTGAACCTCACCGATATGGGCCTTTTTCAAGAAAAACATACAAATTCTGGACTGTCCGATTCCTCCCCCAATCGTATAGGGAAGTTTTCCTTCCATAATTTCCTTCTGAAATGGCAGTTTGCTGCGCTCCTCACAGCCCGCCTTGGCAAGCTGGTCTTTCAACGCTTTCGCATCCACGCGGATCCCCATGGAAGATAGCTCCAGGGCAATATCCAGCACCGGATAATACACAATAATATCCCCGTTCAGTGACCAGTCATCATAATCTGGCGCTCTGCCGTCATGAGGCTCCCCGGAAGCCAGCTTATCCCCGATCTGCATCAGGAAAATGGCTCCATGTTTTTTTGCCGAGAGATATTCCCGCTCTTTGGGAGATTTATCCGGATACTGGTCCTCCAGCTCCTGGGTGGAGACAAATGTAATATTCTGGGGCAATGACTTTTTTATGTATGGATATTTGATGGACATAAAGTCCTCGGTCTCTTCCAGAGACTGATATACCTTCTTTACAATAGCCTTTAAAGTATCTATATTGCGCTCTGACGGGTCAATGATCCGCTCCCAGTCCCATTGATCCACAAAGATTGAATGGATATGGTCGGTGTCTTCATCCCGGCGGATGGCATTCATATCCGTATACAGCCCTTCCCCCTTTTCAAATCCATAACGTTTTAAAGCATGGCGTTTCCATTTGGCAAGAGAATGAACAATCTCCACCTTTCTCTCCCCCTGCTCCCGGATGCCAAATGCCACCGGCCGCTCCACTCCGTTTAAGTCATCATTCAATCCCGTTTCCGGTGGAACAAAAAGTGGTGCCGACACCCTGGTGAGATTCAGGTTCACCGCCAGTGCCTTTTCAAAAAAATCTTTTACTTTCTTGATCGCTTCCTCCGTCTCACGGATCGACAGTGGTGAACGGTAATCCTCTGGTACTTGCAAATTCATATTTTTCATCCTCCTCATTTGCGCACGTCTTTTTGTGCATCACACAAGTTTGGGCGTGCGCGCACAAACTTGCAGAGCGAAAGTTTACTTTCCGCTCTTCCTCATCTTAAAGTTCACAGTTTTTAACTGTTCTTGGGAATGGAACTACATCGCGGATATTCTGCATTCCTGTCAGATACATCACACATCGCTCAAACCCAAGACCAAATCCGGCATGCCTTGTAGAACCGTATTTTCTCAGATCCAGATAGAAATCATAATCCTCCTGGTTCAGACCGCACTCTTCCATACGCTTCACCAGTTTGTCATAATCATCCTCCCTCTGGCTGCCACCAATAATCTCACCGATGCCTGGAACAAGACAGTCCATGGCCGCCACGGTTGTTCCGTCTTCGTTGAGTTTCATGTAAAATGCCTTGATCTCCTTTGGATAGTCTGTGACAAATACCGGACGCTTATACACCTCTTCGGTAAGGTATCTCTCATGCTCTGTCTGGAGATCCGCTCCCCAGGATACCTTGTACTCGAAGTTATCGTTATTCTTTTCCAGAATCTCAATGGCTTCTGTATAGGTCACATGGGCAAACTCAGACTGTTCTACATGCTTAAGTCGGTCAATAAGTCCCTTGTCCACAAAATTATTAAAGAAATTCATCTCCTCCGGCGCATGATCCAGGACATAACGGATCACATACTTTAACATGCTCTCCGCCAGCATCATGTCATCTTTCAGATCAGCAAAAGCAATCTCCGGCTCAATCATCCAGAACTCGGCAGCATGACGGGTGGTATTGGAATTCTCTGCCCGGAATGTCGGTCCAAAAGTATAAATATTTTTAAATGCCTGGGCAAAGGTCTCGCCGTTGAGCTGACCGCTCACGGTAAGGTTTGTCTCCTTTCCAAAGAAATCCTGGGTATAGTCAATGGCCCCCTCTGGCGTCTTCGGCAGATTCTCCATATCCAGCGTCGTCACCCGGAACATCTCCCCGGCGCCCTCGCAGTCACTGCCTGTGATCAGCGGGGTATGCACGTAAACAAATTCCCGTTCCTGAAAAAATTTATGAATCGCGTAGGCGATCAGTGAGCGCACACGAAATACAGCCTGAAAGGTATTGGTCCTTGGTCTCAGGTGGGAGATCGTACGCAGATATTCAAAACTGTGACGTTTTTTCTGCAGTGGATATTCCCCGGTAGACGGTCCCTCTACTTCCACACACTCCGCCTGTATCTCGAAAGGCTGTTTTGCATTGGGCGTCTCTACCAGCGTTCCTCGCACGATAATAGCTGCTCCTACATTCAGTTTAGATATCACATCAAAATTGTCCAGTTTGTCACTGTAGACTACCTGCAGCGGTTCAAAAAAAGTTCCATCGTTGATCACAATAAACCCAAAAGTCTTGGAATCCCGGATACTCCGTATCCAGCCGCCAACAGTAACCTCCCTGCCAGTGTATTCTTCTTTGTTACGGAACAGGCTCCGTATACTTGTAAGTTCCATTTCAAATTCCTCCATATAATATGTACGCAGCCGTTCCTGGCTTTTGCCAGGGACAGCTGTCAAAACTTCTCTTATGCATAGTGTACACGATTTATGACATTTGTGCAAGTCTCTTGTATTTCTCCGACGCTTCCTTCTCTGCTTTTTCAAAAAGTCTCTTTGCCCGCTCTGGG
>JAAVZE010000164.1 GCA_022791495.1 Eubacterium sp. | reverse complement strand
TTTCAACACTCATCCCCCTTGTTAAAAATATCATACCATATTTTTACAAAAAAATCTATATTTCTACAAAAATGTCCGGATATCCGGACATTTTTTCCGTTAATATGTGTGTACCCTTAAAATCCGCTTTTTTTTACTTATAATCAGATTCGTACAAATCTGTTATTCTACATTCTAATGCTTTAGCGATAGATTCTAACTGCATTAATGTCGGCGAATTTTTTTGGTTCTCAAGATCGTTAATAGTAGTTTTCCCAATTCCAGTTTTAGAAGATAACTCTCTTAACGAAATGTGTTTACTTTTTCGTACACGCCATATTAATATCTTCAATATTTAAATCCTCCGTACATTTATATATTACAAAAAATGTCGAAAAATGTCACTCTGTAATATTTCTATCTATTATTTAGTATGGTCATGCTATATAAAAATATGTCAGGAAATTGTGAACATTTTACTACTTTATCCCAAAATCTTCCTTTTATAGCTGAAATATGCTATTATAATTAAATAGTAAATACTACACAGAATAGAGTTATGAGCTATTCAAAACAATTTATAACTTAGAATAAAATAATTTATTTTTAGGAGGTTTATTACTATGACATGTAAAAAATGCGGGAGTGATAATATTTCTTATCAAACTGTAACAGAATCAAGAAAAACTGGTTGCTTAACAATATTAATTTATCTAATACTGGCAATATCAGTTTTAGGTTGGGTCGTATTAATTCCTTTATTATTACGCAGAAAAAATGAAGCAGTAACATATGCTGTATGTCAAAATTGTGGCAATAGATGGAAAATTTAATTACTACATACCTAATATCACAATTAAAATAAAGTTATATCATAAATTTCAAAATAATTAAAAATATACATAGGAGGGTATAAATGGCCATTGCAGATGTATTTAAAACAAAACAATTTAAAAATGAAGTAGAAAAACTAACTGCTGAAAACGACTACTTAAAATCTCTGATGACACCAGAAATGCAAAATGCAATTAATATAAGAATCGAAATTCAAAATCTTCTTCAAAGAAAAGCTGAAACAGAAACAGAACTGGAAAATAAACAAAAAGAGTTTCAGACTATATGTAGAAAAGTAGCTTCTCTTGATAGTGAAATTGAAGACAGAAAAAAGAAGATTATATTTCTGGATGATGAAATCTTATATCAGGATTTTGGATTATATACTCCAGTCTACAACCTCATGAACTCTGAAGCTTATAAAGATAAACTGATAGTTGTCCGCGAAAAGCAGAAAACAATGATTAAAAATAACTCTGCTGCCTATTTCCCAAATAATTTTACTTACAACGGCAGCCTTGCACAGGGTAAAAAATTGGTAGCCGATAATGTAAAACAAATCCTTCGGGCCTTTAATAATGAATGTGAAGCCATTATTGATAAAGTAAAATTCAACAATGTAGAATCTATTCGAAAAAGAATTATCAAATCCTGTGAAGATTTAAACAAGCTAAATGCCAAAATGCAGATTTCTATCACACCATCTTATCTGGATTTAAAACTTCAGGAAATGAATCTTTGTTACGAATACGCCATGAAAAAGCAGGAAGAAAAAGAAGAGGCCAAAAGAATACGCGAAGAACAGAAAGAAGCCCAGAAGCTTCAACGTGAAATCGAAGAAGCTAGAAAAACCAGTGAAAAAGAACACAGCCATTATAAAAACGCTCTCCGCAGAATTGAAACTCAAATGCAACATACTGGTGGTACAGAACTTGCTATACTTGAAGAACGACGAGCAGAAATACAGCAGCAAATTTCATCTATTGAAGAAGAGCTTCGACAGATTGATTATCGCGAAGCAAATCAACGGGCTGGATATGTATATATTATTTCCAACATAGGTTCCTTTGGAAAAGACATTTACAAAATAGGCATGACAAGACGGTTAGACCCAACAGACCGCGTGGATGAGCTTGGTGATGCTTCTGTGCCATTCCGATTTGACATTCACGCTATGATATTCAGTGATGATGCGCCAGCTCTGGAAGCAGCATTACATAGAGCTTTTGATTCCAAGAAAGTAAATATGATAAACACAAGGCGAGAATTCTTCCATGTTACATTAGAGGAAATTGAAGAGGTTGTTCGGCAGAATTTTGATAGAACAGTAGAATTTGTGAAGACTCCAAGTGCTGAACAATACAGGGAATCTCAGATGATACGACGCCAAATGGGACAAAAGGAACTAACACATGAAGAAGTAGCGGTTACTGATTATCTGCCTGCTTCTAACGCTTCTGCTCATTCAACTTCTACATCAAGACAACATATCGGCTCTGCTTCTCAAGCAAGAACAGCACCTTCAACTAATCAACAAACACAATCACAGAGAAATCACACAACTATTTCATTAGACCCTTCCAAAATATATTTGAAAACAAAATGGGGAATATATGAAATGCCAGAACATTACTCTATAAAATTAACTTATGGGCCTCGAACCGACATACAGCCAATTACTTTCTAATATTATATTGGCTATACTGCAACTAACCACCCGATAACCAAGAAAGGATAATGCTATGTTAATGATATGCCCAGAATGCGGTCACAACGTTTCAGATAAAGCGGTTTCCTGCCCCAACTGTGGTTACCCTATAAATTCCCTGTCTGTGCCACAAAAAACTGAAAATAAGCCCCGTAAACCGCGCAGAAAACATAAGAAACTTCCAAACGGATTCGGCAGTATTAAAAAATTATCTGGTCACAGGAGCAGACCTTATGCTGCATATCCACCTACAACAGAATATGTTGATGGCATCCCAAAAACTATGCCAGCTATTGGATATTATGAGGACTGGTATACTGCTTTCGATGCTTTAAGGGAATATAACCACAATCCATATGATATCGAAAAATCAGCTCTGACATTCAAAGATGTATATGAAATGTTCTTTCAAACTAAATTTATTAACAATAAAAAGAAGATATCCAAACAATCGGAATATGCTTATACTACTGCCTTCAAAAACTGTTCCTCTCTCCACTCCAAATCATTTTTAAGTTTGAAGAAAAATGAATTACAACAGGCTTTGGATAACTGTCAGTTGGGTTACTCCAGTCTGCAAAATATCAAAAAACTTTTTGGCCAGATGTTCAAATATGCTATTGAAAATGATATTACAGATAAGAACTATGCCCAGTTTGTCACAATTAATTCTGAAAATGACAATGAAAGCGGCGAACCATTCAGCCAAGAGGAACTTGATGTCCTGTGGGCAAATAAAGAAAATGAAACAGTAGAAAAAATTCTTATCATGATTTATAGCGGATATCGCATAAAGGCATTTGAAACAATAAAAATTAATTTGGAAGAAAGATATTTTCAAGGTGGTTTAAAAACTGCTGCTGGCAGGGACAGAATTGTCCCAATCCATGATAGCATTTATCAATTTGCAGCAAAATTTAATCCGGATAACTTTAAATCAATGAGCTTCCGCGCAAAAGAATTTTATCCAACCCTAGAAAGACTGGGAATATCTATCACACAGTCAGGAAAAAAACACACCCCTCATGATTGTAGGCACACTTTTTCTTGGCTGTGTGATAAATATAAAGTAGATGATTTATCAAAACATATGCTTATGGGACACAGTCTCGGAAGTGATGTAGAGAAAACTGTGTATGGACATAGAACCTTAGAAGAATTAAGAGAAGAAATTGCCAAAATCAGGGTATGAAATTTGTTGCTATTTTGTCACTAACCACTGCATTAAATGGTGTTTTTTTCTGTCTCAAATCGTTTTATAAAAAGTATAATTTTATTGATAAAACTGCATTTTTCATTGATTTTTGTAGTAACCTTATCAAATACATTATTTTATATGAATAATAAATTTGATTTTATAGAAGAATTAAATAAAATAATAGTAGAACAATTAATAAAAATAAGGAGAGATTTCTATATGGAATATGTAAAAGAGGTATTTGCACAATACAACAGACAGTGTATTCGAGTATA
>JAAVZE010000027.1 GCA_022791495.1 Eubacterium sp. | reverse complement strand
GGACGTTTTACAAAGGAAACGAATCAGCTGGTACACAATTTTAATGCTTCGATCTCCTTTGACCAGAAATTTTACAAACAGGATATCCTGGGAAGCATTGCCCATGTGACGATGCTGGAAAAACAACATATACTGACAACCGATGAAAAAGAGAAAATCATCGGGGGATTAAAAGGAATACTAGAAGACATCGAATCCGGTGCGCTGGAGATCACAGCGGAACACGAAGATATCCACAGCTTTGTGGAGGCCAATCTCATCGGCCGCATCGGGGAGCCGGGTAAAAAACTTCACACCGGACGGAGCCGGAATGACCAGGTAGCTCTGGATATGAAACTGTATACGCGGGATGAAATCGTGGAATTAAATAACCTGCTCAAAGAATTGCTGACGGTCATCCACAATATTATGAAAGAAAATACGGCTGCCTTTATGCCGGGATTCACACATCTTCAGAAAGCCCAGCCGGTGACACTGGCCCATCATTTTGGCGCTTATTTTGAAATGTTCCGCCGTGACCGCAGCCGTCTCCGGGACATCTACGACCGGATGAATTATTGTCCCCTTGGCTCCGGCGCCCTGGCAGGCACCACCTATCCTCTGGACCGGGACTACACAGCAAAACTTCTGAATTTTGACGGTCCCACGCTGAACAGCATGGACTCCGTATCTGACAGGGATTATCTGATCGAACTTCTGAGTGCACTGTCTACTATTATGATGCACCTGAGCCGTTTTTGCGAAGAGATCATCCTGTGGAATTCCAATGAATACCAGTTTGTGGATATCGATGATTCTTATTCCACAGGCAGCAGCATTATGCCCCAGAAGAAAAATCCGGATATAGCTGAACTCGTCCGTGGAAAGACCGGACGTGTCTACGGTGCCTTGATCTCTATTCTCACAACGATGAAAGGGATTCCTCTTGCCTATAACAAAGATATGCAGGAAGATAAAGAACTTGTCTTTGATGCTATCGACACAGTAAAGGGCTGCATCTCCTTATTTACCGGCATGATCGACACCATGAAATTCAATAAGGAAAATATGGAAGCCAGTGCAAAGAATGGTTTCACCAACGCCACAGATGCCGCCGACTATCTGGTCAACCACGGTGTTGCTTTCCGTGACGCCCACGGTATCATTGGCCAGCTGGTTCTTACCTGCATCGACAAAAATATTTCCCTGGACGAACTTCCCCTGGAAGAATACAAAAAAATATCCCCCGTCTTTGATGAGGATATCTATGAGGCAATTTCCATGAAAACCTGTGTAGAAAAACGAAATACCATCGGCGCCCCCGGCGAACAGGCGATGGCACAGGTTCTTGCCATCAATGAGAAATATCTGATGGAGAGCTGAGTTTTTTTCTCTCGATAGCTCGATGGCACTGTCAAACTATGTTAAAATAGGCTGTCACATCAATTGGTTTATCATCCATTGACGCGACAGCCTTTGTCTATTCCCTATTTGAACATATCCAGAATGTCCTTGATCGCTTCCACATTCGACTGGTTCAAATCTGCAATTTTATAAATAGAATCGGCAGTTTGAGTAGTCATGTCATTTTTGACGATGATATCATCCACCCCTTGTTCGTTGTCATTGGAAGCCATCTTAACATTATTGATCTGCTCCCGTATATTCGTTGCACTCTCTGAAAATACAGAAGTTTTATTATGAATACTATGAATAACTTCCTGAATATCGTTTACCACATCTTCATACTGACTGGCCATCGTTGCAAATTCCTGAAATTTACCGGATACATCGGTTTCCATAAACGCGATGATATCTTCAAAACACATCTGAATGCTTTCTATACTTTTGTTTGCATCTACGCAGAGTGCCTGAATCTGGTTGACTGTCTCAGATGAATTTTCCGCCAGGCTTCCAATCTCTCTGGCGACAACCGCAAACCCTTTTCCTGCCTCTCCTGCCCTTGCTGCCTCAATGGAAGCATTTAGTGAGAGCAGATTGGTCTGACTCGTAATATTCAAAATCTGAGTGGCCATCTCGTTGATCTTCACAAGGGACTGAAGATTCCGCATCGCATCCTCAATATTTCTCTTCGTTTCCTCAACCTTTTTCGTATTGTTTTCCAACGTATCCGCTGCTGTTTTGCTCATAGTATTTGCCGTCTGGATCAGTGTAACACTCTTTTCACTTCCATCCCGGGCACAGTCCGTAATATCCCCTACGATATCATGGATTTTCTCAACCTCACCCGTAACCACTCCTATGGATGAGTTTGTGTTAAGGATGCTGGCAGACAATTCTTCCGTCGTCGCCGAATTGTCTTCCACACTCCCCATCAAATCCTTTGAAGCCGTCCGCATCGTCTCTGAGCTTCCCACCAGGGACTCTGAACAATCATTCAATGTATTCAGCATCTTACGGAATGTAACTGTAAGTGAATCCACCGCCGTAGCCAGCTTTCCGACTTCGCTCCTGTATCCAATATAACCCTCGATCATATCATCCTCACTCAAGTCCAGTGTCTCGATCTTCTCAATCTTTCTGATCACCTTTTTGAGCGGTTTCAAATTGACGGTTATCATCACCCATGACATAACGGTAATCAAAAGAAAAGCAAGAATGCAAACAATGCCAAGGACCAGCCGGCTCTCGTATACTGGCTGATACAGTTCGTCCTTGTCATTCCTGATCACCAGCGCCCATCCTCTCTCCGGGATCGACTTAAAAACCGAAAAATATTCCACGCCATCTTTCCCGTTATATGTAACCTGCCCGGTTTCCTTCCCGCCATCAATCATGGAAATGACATCCAAAAGAGATTTCTCCTGGATCTCTGTCAGGATCAGGTCGGGGTTATCATCAAATATATACTGCCTCTTCCCCACATTGATAAGCGAATAGATCATATTCTCAATGCCATGTGTAGAAACGGCATCCAGCTGCTGTGCAAGTCCATCTGTCTGGATCGCGCCTCCGACAAATCCAAGAGGAGTATCCCCATCATAAATCGGGACATACATGGATATTATGAGCTGTCCCGAGGCCGGCGACTTCAGAATACCTGTATTGAATACACCGCCCTTTGCCGCTGTCAGATTTTCGTGGAGCTGCTTGAGGGAGTCGCCCTCACGCAGGACCAGTCCTACCGCAGATGTATTAGAATGGGTCAGTGTCTCCGTCTTCCAGTCGCACACATACATCCCCTCCCAGCCTTTCAGAGCCGCAAAATACTCCGAATTATAAGCCTGCAGCTCTTGCTGCTTCGCCTTATTCTCTGTATTTCGTAAAAAATCCAGGATATCCCGTTCTTTTGAAAAAGATACCAGCTGACTCTCTGCATTCAATATATACTCGTCAATCAGCTTCGTTTTTGCCTCCAGAGATGTCTGCATATTATTTTCCACATCATGGATGAGCACCGATGTAATATTGCTATTGGAAATATAAAATACTACCCCCATCGACACCGCAGAAATCACGGCAACAATTGTTGCAATGACAAACCCCATTTTCCAGTTTTTCACCATACTTCCTCCTGTCTAAAGCAGTTTCATCCTGCTTTCGTGTAATTTCATTATTGTAGCCCGACGGCGCCATCGAGCTAACTTATCAAGCCTTTCCTTTCCAATATTATCCTACCATAATATCCACAATTTTACAACCTCTTCCAGCCTAACGCTGCTTGAAAGCATGAAAATTTTTTCTTTAGACATGGAAAGGAGGCTGCACACCAACTGATTTTTCCAGTCAGTGTAACAGCCTCTCTTATTAGTTGAATCATAAAACCACTACACTAGTCAGCATATCCCCATGCTTCGATTTCCACTATACGCGCCCAGCCATCACATACTTTCGTCGGTATGTCGATGCGGATCCTGGATGTGGTTATCTGTTGATCCAGTACGAACTGATACCATATTGCCTTATTTGACGTCACATTCTCAAGTTCTTTCCACTCATTTCCAGTGCCGTCCCAATAGGAAATATTAAAATCAGAAATGGCATATTTTCCTGTCATGCCGAGCGTCGGCGTGGTGTTGCCGGAATCCTGCTGGCTGAACAGGCTGATCCTGTCAATAGTACGGCTCTGGCCGAAATCTATCTCCAGATATGCCGGAAAAACACTTGTCCTCCATCTCTTATTATTGCTAAAAGAGTTATTTCCATCAATTACATTTTCCGGCGGACCACTTGAGTCATAACCCTCAGAACAAGTCGCTGTACTTCCATTAGAAGCAAGTGCAAAGTTGGTGTAACCGGATTTCACTGCCGATATTTCCTTATCTGCGCTTTTTGAAATTCCATTCAGGGAAGCCGTTACACGGATTTTCACAGTACCCATGCCATTGACAGTGAGCTTATCTCCATTTAAGGAAGCAATGTTCGCGTCATCCTGTACAACCGCATAAGTATAAGACGGCTTTCCGGTACCATGCCCCGGCTCCTTACAACCTCTGCTATAATAGACAGCATCCGCATTCAACGTAAGGGAACCAAGTGAAGTCTCTTTGTCTACTTCGATGGAATCCCCACAGATTAATTCTGGTGTACCGAGCTGGCACTGACAGCCTGCCGTATCAACTTTTTCCCCATACGCCTCAATTTCCATGATACGGATCCATCCCTGAACTGCACTGTCTACATCAACACGGATGGCCGGTGTTCTCACTGAATCCGTCAACTCGATACCGCACTTCACTTTGTCATTTCCGGTAATCGTTCCCCCTTCAAACTTAACCCATTTACCATCTTTCAGATAAGAGAAGGTCAGATCCTTCTGGGCCAGTGTGGAGGTCATATCATCGGTAATTTCCTCCACAGCGGCATCACTCTGCTGTGAATAGAAATATACTTTGTCAATGTCTTTCATACCGTCAAAATATACCTCGGCATAGGCAGTAGAAGCCTGTATACGCCATCTGCCATTATTGGAATGCTTATCTCCGTCAATCAGCCGGGAGGCTGTTCCTTCCCCTCCGGCCGGAACAGCACCTTCCCCGCCGTTAGCGGCGGCCGCATAGTTTTTATAAGTATCAGATACTTCCGTTGCTTTCGTCACATGAAATGTCTTCATTCCATAACGGACATACCCGTTTAATTCTGCCTGTATGCGGAGCGTAACCGTACCATTGCCCTTAAACCGGATCCCGGTACCATCTAGTTCCGCGATACCGTCGGAATTATCCGACAGGGAGTAACGATAACTGACAACACCGTTCTCATGGCCGTCTGTCTGGCAGCTGCCGTGGGCAGCCTCTGATTCGAGAGCAATTTTTACGCTGTCCTTTCCATAAGGAATCACAATATCGTCTGCATTTTTGAAAACCGGACTCTGCAGATCACACTGGCAGTCCGAAGCCACCTCCTGCCATTTTGCCGCCTCATAGACAACCACTTTCGTAATTGCAAGTTCATTTTCTGAGGTAATACGCAGTGCGGAGGTCACAATTTCTTTTGCCGGAATTGCATAACATCCATCTGCCGTTTTAATTACATCAATGTTTTTGGCATCGATCCTCTCATAGGACGCCTTTTCTTTATCAAAGTAGGAAAAAGCGAGAGATGGGTCGCAGGCACCTTCTAAAACAATTCTTCCCAGTGAAATGTCTTTGCTTAAATTCACATCAAACTGTGTTGCTGCCTTTGTAAATTCTTTTTCTGTATCGGCAGCCACTGCCTGGAATTTCTGTGTCTGAACTGCTTCAAATTCATTGATCCGTATCCAGTTTGAGGTATAGATCTCCAGCCGTACCGCATATGCCTTCACTTGTTTATTCAAGGTAAATTCACTAAATACCTTTGGATCTCCACTGGCTGGACGAACCGTCGTACCGATTTCTGTCCATGTACTGCCATCATAATAGGAAGCACGGTAAGAATACTGTGCCCGATCCGAAGTCATTCCAAAATCAGGTACGGTTCCCGTACCTGGTTTTGCTGCCTCACTGCTTTGCAGCGATACAACCCGTACGGTATCAATGGTTCTCGGCTCCTCGAATTCCATCGTTACAAGATGCCTGCCTGCATCTGAGCTGGACCCTACACTAGCTTCCAGACCCTTTGTGATGCGGTCACCATCTGTAACGCTGGCCGGCACTGAAATACTGCCGCCTCCATTCTTTTCACCACTCAATGTTACATTGTCTTCCATTGCCCAGTTCAAATATGGCTTCACATCAATTTCTGCGATCTCAATATCGGTACCCTCAAATACAAACCGCAGTTTTTGACTCTTGAGCGCTTTCTTTCCCTGAATAAAAATCTGGGCTCCCTTTGTTATCTCTGTGCCGGTATAAACGGTATTCCAGTTGTCACCCTCCTGTATCTGCACCTGATAACCGGTTACACCGGTACCCACAAGGGCAAAACGGTCAAAATAGTATTCACTGTCGAAATCCAGAATAATCCATTTTTCTGCATCGGCAGCCTCTGGCCTCCACGTCGTTTTATTTTCGCCATCATAGGCAGATACCGCACCATGGCCGGACTGTTCTGAAGATGCTGACAGATAAGCCGCCTGTCTGCCTGTGCTGTCCTTGATGCCAGCCTTGATATATTCAATATCTGCACTGCCGCTTTCTACTTTTAAGGTGACAATGCCCTGTCCCGGTGTCAGCTCCACGTCGCTTTCCATCCGGTAAATCGAATCTTCTTTGCCAATCTCGAGTGTACCGATCACTTTGTCCTTCCACAGAAGTTTCACCTGTGCACCTTGTTCCGATTTTGCGCTGAAGCTGAACTGATATGTATTCTCACCTGTCACAATAACCGGATAAGCATACTCTTTTCCTGCCTCTGCATGAAGTACGGTCTGATCCGGTTCTTTACTTCCCTCGAAAGCAGCTGCATCTATCAGTCCTGGTACAACAAAATGATCATCGGGGAGTTCTGTCAACGCGGTTTTTTCACTGACATTCTTACCAACATAATAACTTTCGCCAGGACCAAAATGCGAAGTCTTAACGGAAGCTTCGGAAACCACCAGCTTTTGCAGTACAAAGGTTGGATCCACTGCATAAATCCGAAGGGTATTGACACCACTCGTCAGATGTACATCACCTTCTGTCCGGCGGCCATTCATCTTCACGTCGGTGGTCCATGTGCCGCTGTAAGCTCCCGGTGAAAAATTGGAACTGTTAATTGTATTTACGACAGAAATGTCACTTCCATTGACGGATAAACCGTACCGAATGCTGACATCATTCCGGTCGATGTTGTTCGATGGCGCCGTATATGCCGTCAGTTTGTAATCCCCTTCTGCCGGAACCTGCACCTTATACTCCACATAGGGGGCATCCTCTGGTTTTCCTGCATAGGAAGAAGTGCCTGGAAATGCCCGGAGGGCCTCTCCCATTTTTCCGTAATCCTCAATGGTCTTACACTCAGCCCCGTCAGCACCTTTTCCGCTGCCGGTAAACCGCCCGGCAAGCATTGACGCATATCCATTCGCATACACATAAGTTTTATCATCCAGCGCTGATGTATCATATACTTTCGCATTCACTTTCAGGGTAACAGTTCCGTCTGCACCTTCTAACGTCACCGTACCACTCTTGTTCTCCGTCACCTTACTCCAGTCAACCGACACCTCCAGCATATCCTGCATCGTCACACGTCCGGAACTTTGGGACACACGGATCCAGTCATCACTTGGCGTCGCTTTGTAGGCAAAAGACTGTCCTCCACCGTTAGAAATCGTAATGGTATAGGACTCCTGATTGATATTCGTAAAATCATCCAGACTGGCTTCCCCTTTTGTTACCGCTTTTTCCTGATTCTGAAGATTTACCAGCATCAAAGGAGACTCCGGCGGCGTAACCCATTTCGCCTGAGGATAGCTCCAGCCGTTGGAATTCCATGTAATAAAGCCGACATGGGGCGAGCTCATCATATTTTTCCACTTGTCACCCACTCCTGGCATGTCTGAATTGTAGGTATATTCCAGATCCTGGTCCCTCTGAACCGCCTGCTCCAACAGCGAAGCATAAAGATTGGCAAGTATGCTTCCCTGATCGTAATAATATGTATTCAGACCGGCATAGATCTGTATTTTGGCCACATTGGCAGAGGCCACCGCCGGAAAATATACCAGCTCATAGTAAGCTGCCTGCAGCTTCGCGGGTATCAATTCCTTATATTGATCTGCTTTCTGAATCATGCCTTCAATTTTTCCGAGCATCTCCATCGCCTCGTTATAATTCGTCACATGATAGGTTGCAGAATTTAATGTCTCCGGTTTGCAGGAGCCATTCAGCCATGTATAGTCTTTCAGGATAGAATCTACATCTTCCACCTGTTTATCGTTCAGCGCCGGGCCAAACTGCTGCTTTACCCACTGCTTTCTGTAGGTCTCTGTCTTATTCAGACCGCCGGCTCCCCATGTGTCATAGTCATATGCCATGTCAAGGAAATAGGATATATTCATCTCCATTGGTTTGAGGTCACCGACATTGACGATCCAGATATCATCGATGCCATGTTCATACGCCATCGTCATCTGCTCCCACACTTTGTTGAGCTCGACAGAATTCACCCACTCATAAGAAGTAGGACCACCATGATAATCGAAATGGTAATACATCCCCCAGCCACCCTTTCGATTTATTTCTTCTTCCGTCGTCGGAAGGGTGCGCATATTTCCAAAGTTGTCATCGCACAGCATGATCGTCACATCATCCAGAGCATTCCATTTTTTTAAACCTTCTGTCTCCGCATCTCCATGCCAGAAATTTTCAACCTCTTTGTATACCGTGAGCACCTGTGGTGCATCGGACAGTGAATTCTCTTTCAGAATGTTCTTCTGCGTCGTGATAACATCCTTTAAAAGCTGTATATTTTCCGCAACAGTTCCACCAAGGGATGAGTCTGCTTCCCCTCTCATGCCCAGTGTGTATACATTTTCAAAGGCTTTATTTCTCTCCACTCCGCCCTGCCAGAATTTCGTAATCGCATCTCCATTTTCGTTGAAATCCCACACATTACTGGTGCCATACTTCTCATAATTTCTCTGCCATTCCACACCGGCACGGCACAACGGCTCATGATGGGAGGTTCCCATTACGATACCATACTGGTCTGCCAGCTCAGCATTCGCTATAGGAGTTTCCCTGCCGTCCTCACTAAATGAATTGGACCACATCGCCGGCCAGAGATAATTCCCTTTACAGCGCAGGATCAGCTCATATACATGCTTATAAAAATCTTCGTTATAATCTCCAAACTTATTTTTTACCCATCCGGTCAGAGATGGGGCTTCATCGTTCAGGAATATACCACGGTATTTTACCGATGGTTCTTTTGAAGTAATGGTAAGATCTTTGTCCTCCAGCACAATTTCCTTTTTCGTCTCCGGCAGGGCATCACCCCAGTACACCCATGGAGATACACCCATCATCTCGGAAATATGATACAGACCATAGATCGCACCTCTCTTGTCACTTCCCACAACGACAACCGCTTTTCCCACTTGTTCCGTGGGATTCTCTATTACCTGGATTTTGTAGGTTTCCCATTTTCCCTCTATATCTGAAACTTCCACCCTATTTTTCTCGATCAACGAATCAATAACATCGTTATTACCGATGGATCCCACTATAATAGCCGAACCCTTTAAATCTGACTGCCTGGTCAGAATATTGGGAGCTGCCCCCGCTTCTGATACGAGCGCCATATCCCCGGCAAAGGATTCTGCCACAAGGCGCATACCCTCATAATCGCTGCCACTCTCATCGATATACACCGACACCGCCTGATTTTCCGTTGACAGCAAAAATTTATCTTTGTATGGCTGATCCTGGATCGGACTCGGGGAAGGCTTTGCACTTGGTGTCGCCGAAGGACTTCCTGTTCCCGTAGACGGTGTTGTGTCCGGTGTCACCGAAGGATTTTCTGTTTCCGTGGATGGCGTTGTGCCTGGCGTCACCGATGGCTCTTCTGTGCCCACGGGCGGCATTTTCGATGGCACTGCCGTAGGTGTCTCTGTTCCCTTGGATGGTTCTCCGGTAGGCGCCGCCGAAGGCGTTCCCGTTCCCAGACCGCCAGCCGGCTCAACATTTGCAGAATTCTTTTCTACTTTTATATTACATACTGCTTTTGCCCCTCTGCCATCCTGGGCATAGGCTGTAATTTTTGCCGTTCCCTCTTTCTTTGCCGTAACAATTCCTTTCTGGCTGACGGTGGCTACCGACTTTTCCGAAGAACTGTAGGTCACTTTTTTGACCGTCGCTTTCTTCGGTGTGATCGTTGCTTTCAGTGCCAGCCTGCCTCCCGGCACCAGTACGGCTGACTTATGATTCAACGATACCTTCTTTGCCTTCGTAAGTTTCTTATGTACGGTTACCTTTAACTTTACCGTCTTTTTGGGTTTCGTCTTACTCTGGATAGTTATGGTCGCCTTACCGGCCTTTTTTGCCTTCAGCACCCCATTTTTGCCGGCACTGACCACCGATTTTTTACCAGAGGTAAATGTTACCTTTTTCTTCAAATTTTTTGGTGTCACTTTCCAGTTAAGCTTGTACTTCTCACCCTTTTGCAACGCCAGCGTTTTCACCGCCGGTTTGGTAAGCTGAATTGTTTTAATTGTTTTCTTTCCGGCTGCCGATACGAAATCTACGGCGCCGAAAGGTGTGATAAACAGTGCGGCCACCAATACCAGGGCCACTGATCTAATCAACCCACAATACCATTTTTGCTGCATAAAATACCCACTCCTTTCTCCATTGTAGTTCCAGACATATAACGTCTTTCACCATATCTATATAATAGTTTTATTATACCTGGATGAAATTGCAATGAACATTGCAATTTTAAAATATAATATTACGTTTATCATATATTTCATTTGCTTTTTTTGTAGCTATATGTTATAAACAATATAATCACATGCTTTTACCAATGAGGCAAAATAAAATATCTGAAATGGGGAATTCGTTATGAGATATATTTCCAGAGAGACGGAACACCCGACAGCGATTGATTATTATTGTGAGGCGACACAGACAACCCAGGATCATTTTCCAAGGATCCCTGCCCACACCCACAACTATTATGAAGTTTATATCTTTCTTAATGGTTTTGTTAAGATTGCCATTGAAGACCAGATTTATAAGGTAAAATATGGTGATATTATGCTGATCCCACCCTATACGATTCACCAGTTACTTCCCGCTTCCGACAATACAAATTTTGAATACCGGCGTCTTTATATGTATATTACTGAACCATGTTTGTCCTCTTTTGACTTCAACGGACAGTCTCTTCTTCCTCCCATTCAACAGGCGGCACAGGGCAAACGCTATTTATTTCATATACCAAAAGAAGATTTTGAACAGATCTATCAGGCGATGTATCTCTTGTTCCGGAGTAAGAAAACAGATTATTATGGTAAAGAAATGCTAAACCGGTCACGGATCATTCAAATCATAACCCTGTTAAATAAAAATATTCAGATGGATACGGAATCCCATGATATGACACACATCACGCCGGCGATTGATGATGTCTTTACTTATATCAACCACCATTATCAGGAACCTCTTTCACTGGATTTTCTGGCAAACCGCTTTTTCATGAATAAGTATACGCTTTCCAAGCTGTTCAAAGAACAGCTGCAGCTGACAATTCATGAATATATTACGCTGAAACGCATCAGTACGGCAAAGCTTTTGATCAAAGAGGGAACCCCTCCCTCAAAGGTCCACCTGGAAGTGGGTTATTCTAACTATTCCACCTTTTTCCGGGCGTTTAAAAAGTTAGAGAACAGTTCCCCGGAACAGTTTCTTGCCCAGTTAGAAAATGAGCTGCCCAAATAGCAAAGTGACAGCTCATTTAATTTTACTCTGACATGGCGGCGAAGGACAAAAAAGGGTTCAAATTCATTTCATTTAGTTACATATTACCTCTTTCCGAACCTTTCCACCCGGCATCTACCGGCGGATATTCCTCACCTTTACTGAGATAGATCCGGTCGATCTGCATACGGGGATCTCCTGCAAAGATAGAGAAAATATGCTCCCCCTCCTCAAATGTAACATCCCCTGTAAGACACCAGAAATATATATGTGCGGTAGAATAATTGTACAGCTGTCCATCCCGGAACTGCGCACTCAGCGGCTGCACCTTACCGTCCACTGCAAAATAACACGTATCTGACATATGATTCTCATACAGCATAAGCAGCCAGATATGATACTTTCCTTTGTCGGATATGTGGAGGCGATAGTGCATTCCCGGGGCCTCCACCGCATGATCCCAGGCAGTGCCCGTTTCAAACACCTGCATTGCCAGCCCGGTTCCCCCATCCGTTTCCGCACGCACATGGGTCCAGTATATCCTGCCGGTTTTATCCGGCGTAAGATAGGCATCCCTTGAATTTTCAAGGGCAACCTCCGCTTCCAGGGCAAGCCGCCCATCCTTTTCGTGAAATATACCTGTCCCGAACAGTCTGGTGATATCTGTTATCTGGTTCTCTGAATAATACGTCTCGTACGTACTGCTGCCCAGAGCGTTCTTTTGGACCCTGTCATTTTTCATATAGATCCGGTTGTATTTCCAAAATTCTCTGTCGGCATACACCACATCAGGCAGAATATGGTTATCCTCTGCCATATACATCTCCTTTTGAAGTGCATCCAATGCCTCCCAGGAAACATCTGGTTCATCGAAAGGATTGTGTACGTCGGAAAATCCAAAATATGTCTTCCTTCTCTTCTCCGTATAGATCACAAGTTTATGGATTGAAACATAATTGTCGATCATATATAACTGCAGTGTATGCTCTCCCTGGCTCAGCCGCGGCAGTAACAGACTGATATCCTCCCCATTAGCAAGCACACTCTCCTTCCAGCTTCCCCTCCATTCATCTGTAACCTGGGATTCTACCACAACAGGTTCTTTTCCATCGACGCCTATGGCAAACCGGATCCTGCCCCGGGAATTAAGGGTTAGAAATCTGGTTATAGCAAGCTCAAATTCACCCTCATTTTTTAATATAAAGGAATATTCAAGGAACGGTGCCTTCTTAACTTCACTGATATCCTCCAAGTGTGAAACCACATTTTCCTGGCCGCGGACATAAGCCATCATGACATTGCCATACCCCCGCCCGATTCCCCGGATCTGGCACCATTTGGCACCACTAAATTCGTTTACCATGGCATCGTAATTGTCTGCATACAGGCACACCGCACCATCGGATTCCAATACGCCATGATCTGATTTTTCACATCCATTCGCCACTGACAGTCCTTCCTCCACATAAATGTCTACTCTCAAAGTTTGGTTGTTATTTTGGTCTAATATGTCCAAAACAGCGGATGATCCGGCATATCTCTCCGTGTCCGCTACTGTCAGATATACCCTTTTTTCTGTCGTTATGATGCCAGAGGTCTCCGACAACCTCAGCCAGTCTGGTATCCCGCTTATCTCATAGGATATATCCTCACATCCCTGGTTTCCTAACTCAATCCACTTTTTGTGAACTCCACCCTGGGAAAATGTGATACACCCGCCATCCAGGGACTCTCTTCCATCCCACAATGTGATCTTAAGTCCTCCCTTTTTCCTCTTGATCGATGGCTTACATACCGGATAAAAACATATTCCCGGAGGCGGAAAAGAATCCGGTGTCAGGATTCTGTCCCATTTCCCACCGCACATATAACGGTTATAATACCTAAGCATATTGCGCAGATACTGCATCATTTTATGTGAATACTCTGTATAACTATCTGCCGCCCGGTCATTTCCTCTCTCATATGAAAGAACACTCCTGTCTGCATAATAGAACCCATGATTGACATAATAAGACGCATGTACCTTGAATAAGAACAGCTGGAAAAAAGCCTCCCTCTCGAGGTCCGGAAGCTGGTCATATATGGCATTGGCGCGCTCGAATATGAACTCCAGTCTGCAGACTCTCTCCCCTGCCTCATCGCCATAGCCGGACTGGGCGAACAAAAGAGAATCCATGTGCTCAATCTTTCTTGCATTGGTAAGCTGTGCAAACTCCTCATACAACACAGCAAGTTCCTCTCCATATCCACCGGAAAAATACCGGTCAAACCATGCCGCTGTGTACCCATGAATATCCTTTGTGACCTGGGCATCTCTTCCCGCATTCCAGGCGTATTCCAAAAACGTCTCCATTTCCATCTCCAGCGGTTTGAGCGCTCCCACATTGAGAACCCACATCTTGCGGATCCCCTCATGATATGCCTTATACAGTTCATTCGTCATATGGGCCAGGGGAATCGAGTTAAAAAACAGGTAACTCATATCCGGTGCCCCCCAGTATGACACATGATAATATAGACCATGTCCTCCGC
The DNA here is from genome assembly GCA_022791495.1 of Eubacterium sp. GTDB lineage: Bacteria > Bacillota > Clostridia > Lachnospirales > Lachnospiraceae > Eubacterium_F. The sequence continues at coordinate 19,294 of JAAVZE010000027.1, read as the reverse complement.
TTCGTTCTCTCTCTGCGGCGTTCGGGTACCGCCTCACATGGCCAAAATTATCATTTACCCATATAAGCGTCACATCATCCGGCACCTGGAGTCCCTTATCATACAGATCCAGAACTTCCTTATATGGAATAAACGTCTGAAGTGCCTCCTCCGGTGAATTCAGTCCCAGCTCATCCCGCAGCATATCCCTCTGGTCCATCATGATCTTTTCAAGAAGTTGCACCCTTGCCTCATCTTTTTCCTGATCCGTCGCTGTTTCGTCATCATCGATGGCTTTTGTGGAAAAACCGTAGTCATGGACACCCCTCATACCGATGGTATAACAAACCTCATACTCCCTGTTCATCTGTATACTCTCACGCCAGTATTGATGTATCACATCTCTGTTTTTCCCGGGAATCGAATAATCATAGTAAATTACCTCTTTATCTTCATCGGTTGGGCCATCTGTCGGCAGTTTGTTGGAATGAACGGCATTGTAATCACTGATATATCCCTTCTCTCTAAGCCAGGGATTCCATTCATTCTGATTGCTTCTCATCAGCATGTCACAGTGAGAGGTCCCCACAATGATTCCCATTTCATTGGCAAGTCTCGCATTTTCTGGATTTTCCTGATAATAATTCACATGCATCGCCGGCCAGATATAATTCCCCTTTAACCGCAGGATCAGCTCATATATCTTTCTGTAAAGCTCCGGCCCAATCGTCCCATCCTCTGTATGTATTGCAGCCCACTCCTCCAGTTCTTCTTCATCATTCAGGAAAATACCCCGGTATGGCACGGAGGGATAATCCGCTGCATAAAAGCCGTCTGGAATCATAAATTCATTTTTTCTTACTGGCACATCTGCAAAATAGTACCACGGAGAAACACCAATATACTTTGACAGTTCATAAATTCCAAATATCGTCCCCCGCCTGTCAGCTCCGCATATAAATACTGTTCCATTTTGCTTTTTTACGACATACCCTTCCCATTTTTCCAGCGTCTCTTCGTCATCCAGCCATGTATATATGCCCTTCGTCGCAATCAATATTTCACAATTCCCAGCATTTTTCTGTAGCGAATCATTATCCCTAAGAAGTACTAGATTCACCTGGCAGTCTGTCACGCTGCAGATATCTTTTTTTAAAGCCATTACCGCATATGTAACAGCGGCGTGTTCCTCCTTAAAATAACCAATATTAATACTCTGTTTTTTGCACATACTGTGTACCTCCAAATTGATTTTAGTTGTTTCATATGATAAAATATTTGTAAATTATAAATGAAAAGGTGATAGTATGGAAACTTTTGACCACCCTCACTATTTTGACGAAATACAAGACGATATCCTTCTGGCTTTCCGAAGCGAAACGCATTATCACAATACCTACCATAAGCATAACGGATATGAGATCTATATTTTTCTATGTGGTAATGTAAATCTTCATATAGAACATTCAAGCGTTCATTTGAAACGAGGGAACATCGCAATTATTAACCCGACGGAATACCATCTGGCGGTGAGCCTTGATGATTCCCTGTATGAACGCATCACCCTGAATATATCCCCTGCATTACTGCGCAGTCTCTCCACCCATGTAACAAATTTTAACCGCTTTTTTGACACCAGGCAGTGCGGCGTCAATAATGTGATTCTCCTGCCAGAAGATACCCTTAACGAACTGATTTCTCTTCTTGAGAATCTAAATGACGCCATCCACTCCAATCAATTTGGGAGTGACGTTCTTCAAAGAGCATATCTGGCGCAGATTTTATATACCATATGTAATAATTACATCGTTTACAAGGAGATCTCGGTCAATATCATGCCGCCCCTCGTCTCCAATACCATTCAATATGTGGAACAGCATATCACTGAAAACATCTCCCTCAGTGATATCGGAAAGGCCCTTAATTTTAATCAGAATTACATTAGCCGCTTATTTAAACAAAATACCGGCATTTCATTAAAACAATATATCCTGGAGAAAAAGATCACCTATGCACAGTCTCTTTTGTCACAGGGGTATTCCGTGACAGATACATGCTATAAATCCGGTTTTGTGGACTACTCAAACTTTATCCGTACATTCAAACAGTACACCGGTGAAACACCGGGGGCTTTTAGGAAACAGAAATAGTGCTATTCACGAAACCGTGAACAGCACTTCTTTCAATATTTATCTAATTTCGGTTACTTACAGGTTGTAGGCCTTCCAGTATAATATCTTTGTCATTACTTAACAGAAACTGATTAATGAGCAAACCGTCTTCACGGGCAAATATAATCAATTCATGTTCACCTTCTGTAAGATGAATCACCTTCTTCTCACTATACCAGGTTTCGGGTAATATCTGCTGCCCTGTAGCGCCAATATATTGATATACCCCGTCCACCGCTACAAAATACGAATCGGCCGCATCATTTGGATTCGTCATATTTACAAACAGATAATAATCTCCTGGATCTGAGATCTGAATCTTATATTTTAATACAGGTGCGACACCGTTTAGATCCTCCCATGTGGCCTTCGTCCAGTTTTTACCTGTATCCGGTATAACCTGGATGCCTTTTCCACTTGCCTCCCAGCTATGCACACCATCCGATGCGCCTTCAAAGGAAGCATATTCTGTATTTTCCAACGCATCCACTGCATTGATCACAAGCCTTCCACCACTTTCCATATAGGCACCTGGTTTTTCTGTTGGCGCCATAGTTGGTTTGACGAGCGGTGTCGAAGTCGGATTCGCCGTTGGTTTCACGGTTGGTTTCACAGATGGCGCCGTGGTCGGTTTCACCGTTGGCTGCACAGACGGTGTCGGAGTACTTCCTGTACCGGATTCTTGTGCACTTGGAACTTCCAGCACTCCATCTGCTAACACTTTGTTCTTAGTCGTTGTGAGACACAACTGATTTACAACAAGGCCATCCTCACGGGCCGCTATTGTTATCGTGTGTTCTCCGGCACTCAGCTCAACCCCTTTACCTGCGCTTCTCCAAAGCATCGTTCCAGACAGATCCCCATCGTTATGAGTATATCTGAATCCTCCATCTACTATGACATGATATGAGTCGGCATTATTATTAGGATTACTCATATTCGTAAACAAATAATATGTGCCCTTGGTAGAAATTTTAATTCGGAAGTTTATCTTTGGTGCTTCGCTTAGATCATTTGTATTTGTCCATGTTTTATTTACATCTGGAGTCACCTTTACTCCCTTTTTGTCTGATGTCATTTCCCATACATTCGGCGCTGTGACCTCTGTCCAGGAATAAGCAGATTGAAGAAGTGCATCCGCAGCATTTATAACAACTTCTCCACCTTTTTCAGCATACAGACCACCGATAGATATGTCACGCACGCTAACAGTAAATTCTTTCTTTACCTGTGTACAGCCATTGGCTGTCGCAATTACAGAAATTACCGCATTACCTGCCTGGCTGCCCGATTTTATCATAAGCTTATTCTCTTCCACACTGACCTGGATCTGATCTTTGTTGGATGAGGTTGCTGTCACTGTGACACTCTCCCCATTGGTTGCATAAGCAGAATACGCTACCGCCTTACTCTCCCCTGGATTCATACCCAGGTTATTAAAATTGTCCATGATAATTGCCGGCGCCGGACTGTAACTTTCAAGCTCAGACGGAAGTTTTCCTATTTTTATTTCAGGAGCTTCTGCTATATTATTCGGACTCTCATTTGGTCCAAGTATGGACTGTGCCACCGCGCCTTTTACCGTCTCGATCACCATTTTATCAAATACAAAAGATGCGTCACTGCGATATATGAAAATATCATTCCAGCCCTGATTCACTGATATATTACATGTTAACGTTTCACACATATTTAGTGTAGCCGTCCAGCTTCCGGAACGATCGCCCTTTAAAACGGTTGGTGTTCCCGTCCCTACACCTACGGCAACATTCATACTGCGGTTTTTACCATTTTCGCTTCCTTCATTGAGAACGGGAAGACGTTTCATTGTAAATAAATAAGTACCTTCATTATCAAAATAAACACGATATTTTAACTTTGCTGTTTGATCCCAGTCGGTTGTATTTTTTGCCGTGTCAGGTAATGCCTTCATGGTATCACTCATCTGGCCATTTGACTTAATAATGCTCCAAAAGCTTTCATCACTTCCTTTTATACTCTCGGAATAATGCTCAGCCTCCATTGCAACATATCCATTGGCTTCGATATACCCTTTGTTATCTCCATACGCTACGGTGCTCTTGTTCGCCTCCACTGTGAAAACAGCTATTGCAGTACCTGTTTTTCCGCCATCCGCTCCGGCATTGAATACCGATATCGTTCCTGACTGTTTGTCTGTCACCTTTGCCCAGTCAACGGTTACTGTCACACGCTGTTCTGTTCTTGTCTCGCCGTTTGTCATAGTCAGCATGATCCAGTCATCACTGGCCTCCGCCACCCATTTTTCCGGTGTCACATTTTTGTCAAACACATCAAAGTAATGCGCCTCATCTTTGATTAGAGAATTGAACCGGAGCGTTCCTTTTCCTGCTTCCTTTGAATTTTCACAGGATGCCCCTACGCCCTTTGACACATTTAATACTTCACCGTATTTTTCTCCGCCATCACCAACAAGCTGATACCCTCGTCCTGGATGGTCATAATCCATAAAACCAGTCCACTTATCATTGTGCCTGCTGTTAAACTCATTTTTTCTCTCTCTTACACGTTTTGCCGCATCCTTTGACAGCTGTGCATATACATTGGCGCTGCCGATCCGTCCCTGTGCTGCTGCTATTAGATTCTTCTCATAATATCCGAAGTTTTCGATAATGTCATTTACTGAAAGCACATTGTAATAAAATTGTTCGTAAAATGCATCCTTATATTCTTCCGATAGATTATTGTACAAAGTATCTAATACCTCTACCACTTTTTTACTGCCCTCGATCCACAACATCGCTTCATCGCCATTCGCTGTCGCACTGAAAGCTTCTGGAGCAGTGCCAAAGTCTGCCTTTGCATAAAATTCAGCTTTTCTCGTCCCATTGATCTGATAATATTCGGATATGGCATCTGCCATCGTTTTGGCGTCCGCCTCGTTCATTCCATAATCTCTTATGGCCTGTCCCTGAAGATACTCTTTCACCGTTGTATCATTCCAATGCTCGCTATCCCACGCCATTTTCAAAAAGAATTCCATACTTGGCTCGCTGGGCTTTATATCTCCTACATTGAGGATCCAGTAATCATCGGCGCCGATATCATATCCCCGATGCATCTGTTCGCTCATTACATAAAGTGATGTTGAATTCAGCCACAAATAGCTCGACGGAGGCCCCCAATAAGAAATATGATAGTAAATGCCTGCTCCGCCTTTTCTCGCTGCTTCTTCATCCGTCAGATCCTGTCTGAGATAATTTTCATTGTCCTCAGCCCACATAAGCATAATATCGGTATTGTCATCTTTCCAGTCAATAACACCGTCGCCATTATAATCTTCTTCTCCATCCCACAACATATATTCGTTTAATCCTGCATTATATACATCATTTATCTCCTTATATGGAATGAGTGCCTGAGGAACTTTTTGCACATTTTCTTCCCCATACACCTCAGCGATCAACTGCCGCTGGCAAGAAATGACGTCTTTCATGAATTCAACTTTCTGTTCAGGGACACTATTTCCTTTATACATGCTGAGATCCTCACAGTTAAATGCTTCATCATGGGGACCTCGTATTCCTACCGTAAGTATACTTTCAAAATCTTTGTTTGCGGTGAGGCGCTCTCGCCAGTATTCTAAAAGTAGTTCTCTGTTCAGTGTGAAATCATAGGCCTTACCTGAATTATTTGAGTACTTTATATTCGGAAATCTTCCTTTATTCTTATTAAACCAGTCTCCCCACTCACCCACGTTATTGCGCAGAAGAATTTCACAGTGCGAGGCACTCATAATAATGCCGTATTCGGCAGCCTCTTTTGCATTTACCGGATTCCCGTCCTCATCAACAACTTTATTAAATGCAACAGAACAGTTATGCATCGCCGGCCACAGGGTATTTGCCTTCATGCGCAGCATAAGCTCAAATACTCTTCTGTAATAATTTACTCCCGGACCATTTTTTCCGTCACCGATAAATTTTTTCTCTGCCCAGTCATTTGACTTTTCCTCGTCATTGATAAAAATCCCCCGGTATTTTACATCCGGCCCATCATTCACAATGGGAACCATTGCATCAAATTGTATTTCATCTTTGATCTGGACAGGTACGTCACTATACCAATAAAATGGGGATACTCCGATGGCTTCCGACACCGTATAGATGCCATAAATAGTACCTCTGGCATCACTTCCTGCGATAACAAGCGCATTTTTCACACCATTTACCGGATTCTTTACCTGCTTGATCACATATCCTTCCCATACACCTTTTAGGCTTTTGGCTTCCTCCAGTTTACCTGAATCCATTAGCTTCTTTATTATTGGACTGTCATCAATCGTACCGACTATAATGGCGCTGTCCGTGGTCAGATTTGTCGTATCAGTCACAAACGCAGGAACCTTGGAGGTGTCAGCCATCTCCAGACGCTCCTTCTCGTCCTCCGTATTATCATCAAACATTGCCTGGATCTCTGAATCATCAATCGCCCCTGTGACCATTGCAATGTCCTGTCTCAAATCTGTTACCGCGCGCGTAATCTGCCTGTAATTTCTCTCCGCATATTGGTTTTCATCCGATCCCTCATAACTGGAATCCATAATGACAGGCGCTACCATTTTCTCATTATAGAGTGTAATGGGCTCTGTCTGTGGATTCTCTGGCTGGTTCCCCGGTGTTGTTTCCGGAGTTTGGTTGTCCGGTGAAATGACTGGATCATTATTTTCCGGTGGAGTGACCGGCGTATTGTTGCTCGTCGGGGTAACCGACGCTGGTCTCTTTGTAGGAACAGCCTTATTCACCTTCTTTTTGACAGTCACAGTACAATTTAATTTTTTTACCTTCTTTCCCACTCTGTATACAGCCCTTATCTTTGCCTTGCCAGTTTTTAGCCCTTTTACCTTTGCGTAGGCTGTTTTCCCCTTTGTCGACTTTTGCGTTATTTTTACAACCTTCTTCTTGTTCGTTTCCCACGTTACTTTGGCTTTTTTATTGCCATTTTTAAGCTTAATTTTATACGTTTCTCCCGTTTTCAGGGATATCTTTGTCTTATTAAGCTTAACTTTTTTTGTGGCAGCCATGCCAGATGTACTCTGCATAAACAAGCTGCCTGCCATTGCTACAATACACAAGATAGCTAACCCCTTTTTTCGATTTTTCATATCACTGCACCTCCTGCATAACGATATAACTATTAGGAACTTTAGTTACAAAATACCTTCTCAAATATTTGTTGTTATTATTTTAACATCTATTTTCGCATATAACATTGCAAACAGCAGAAAAAAACTTGCGTTTTTATACTTTTTCTTAATAGAATATCCTTCCTTCGTCCCATCCTATTACATTTGGTGAAAGATCAAAAATCTATTGACTTTCTGAACAGCGTTCACTATAATATGTGTGAACACTGTTCAGAGGGGGATTGTTATGAGTGATAACGAAAAAAGTAAAAATCATATCATTGAAATTACCACTAAATTACTGAAAGAGTACAACGGAGACATACAAAAAATCACCTCTCGTTTAATTGCAGAAAGGGCCGGTATTGGATTAGGTTCCATCAATTATTTTTTTGGAGGTAAAGAAAATCTTATAACAGAATGTATACAAAGAATCATAAATAAAATGTTGCTGGGATTTACTCCAGATATAACAGATTTTAATAAAGCGGATGGATTGTCTGATAAGACTCGTTTAATATCTTGGGCAAGCCAAACCTTTGATTTTCTTTTTGAAAATCAAGCGATTGCTAATCTATCAATTTTAAGCGATATGAAAAATTATTTAGCAAACAGCAATTCTGTTTGTACACAAAAAGGATTTGCTTTTGCTATTAGAAGTCATCAAAATAAAGAAACAAAAAAGTTACTTGTATTTATTCTTGTTTCTGCCATGCAGGTAGCCTTTCTTGCAAAAGATATTGCGAAAGAAATTTTAGGATATGATTTATATTTCAAAACCGAACGGGATTTATTTATTTCTGACACAGTTACAATGCTTTTACATGGGGCGGGTTATAAGGAGGATACTACAAATGAAACATAATAAAAAAATATGGTTTTTTTTACCGATGCGATGCCTGCTGTTTGTAGTTGCATTTTCTTTTTGCAGCATAATTACCAAAAGGAATTTAACAGAACTTACGCATTGGTGGACAATACTTGCATCCGTGATTAACCTTGTTACCATCGTTGTTTTATGGATTATTTGTAAATGTGGCAACACGACATTTCGTGAAATGATACATTACGAAAAAAAACAAAGAAACATCTTCAACGGATTTCTATTTATTGTCATCATGTTGTTGTTAGGTATAGGAGGCATGTATCTGGCAGGAATGCTTTGTTATGGTGAGTTTCCCTACCTTGCACCGATGATGATAGCGCCTATTCCCCCTTATCTTGCTATACTAAATATTTTTATACTCCCACTGACAACGACGATCGCAGAGGACGGAGTATATTTAGGATATGGGGTAAATAGCTTCACTTCAAAATGGGCAGCTATTTTCATCCCCGCATTTTTCTATGCCTTACAGCATAGTTTTATTCCTACAATATTTGATATGAAATTTATAACCTATCGTTTTTTATCTTTTTTCCCATTGACGATATGGATATGCTTCCAATACTATAGAGGATGTTCTATTTCTTATATTATGACAGGGCATTGGATTTTGAATATAGCAACCACAATTCAAATTGTAATAACTTCTTTTCATCCGGAAATTTATTCGACGTTGATCAAATAACAGATTACAATTGTTATATGCAAAAAGGACACTCCCGATATTCATTGCTCTATCAGAAATGCCCTTTTGTTGTTTACGCAGATTTATTTATTAGTAATTGTTCCTTACTAACGCATAGACTCTTCCTGCTTTTTGATCATCTGACGAACCATCTCGCCACCGATGCTTCCAGCCTCTCTAGATGTGAGGTCACCGTTGTAACCGTCTTTCAGGTTTACTCCAAGCTCGGATGCAACCTCCATTTTGAATCTGTCCATAGCGTCTTTAGCCTGTGGTACTTCCATTCTGTTGCTAGATTTACTCATGATCATTCACCTCCGTATTTTTTAGTATTTATCTTGAGAGATAACGGAATGTCTTTTTTTATGAAACATTCCGTTACCGAAACATTTCATGTTTAAGCCACTCGGTTATCTGATACTATTGTACCCACGAAGGTTTTTTTAATTCTGGAAGTTTTTTCTATGAAAGCCCCGGACAGCGATCATGTGGATGCGCGTGTTTACATGCACAGACACATGGTCATTGGACGGGCAAGACGGAATGAGTACGCAGGGCGACAGCCCGATAGTACGAATTCCGGCAGTGATTGCGGGAGTGCGACAGCACGGAGCAATCAGCTTTCATAGATAGACGTGACAGCGATCATGTGGATGCGTCATGCTTGCATGAAAGCTGCTGTCTATCCTCCAGATCCATTTGAATTTTTTCAAGATAATGAACAAAGGTTCCGGAGTATGTAGATATTTCAAAAGCTGGGTTCAGCTCTTCAAATGCAAAGCTTTTTTTCCCGCCCCTTTCCATTCGTTCCCAGAAGGTTTTTAAATATGTAAAGGGAAGATAGATAAAACAATCTCGGTTTTTAAAGTAAATAAGTAAAAAAGCGATACCCTCCTGTGCCTCAAATTCTTCCATAAACTTCATCTGGTGCTCATGGATATTGGCGAGGGGAAAGCGATCCTCCGCACACTCTTTGGCATCAAAGCAGACTGGTATTCCCTGGACGACGCCAATATAATCTACTGTGCTTTTTTGTTCAAAATAAGCCAAAGTAATATGTCTTGTGCTCTGGTCAATATGAATGGGTTTGATGGGAGTCGGCACTTTCTGGATCAGCGCCAGCTTTTGATTTCTGTATTTTTCATTTGTGAGGTTAATGAGTTCTTCTAAAAAAGATCCCCGCAAACCTCTGGAATTCCATGTTGCCATAATTACCTTCTTCCGTCGCAGCTGCAACTCTGTGAACAGCCCGGTCCACAGGCTCCCTGCCTGCTGCTCTCAGCCTCCGCGGCTGCCAATTTTCAGCTGCCGCCGCAGCCTCGTCTATTCGTACACTATGGAAGGGCGCTGCCCGCCGCAAGCTGCCGCAGCGCCCTTCCATAGTGTACTCATATCGTTTACCGCTCTTATGTCGTTCTTTTTTATAATGAAAACACCAGCATTTGCTTCGCAATCTTTTCCATGAGAGCCACGGCACTGTTTGCAAGCGAGCTTGCACAGTGTCGTGGCTCTCATGGAACACCTTCGGTGCATGCTGCTGTCTAATTATAACCTGCCCGCCGCACTCACAGTTTATTCGTCTACGTTGTGGTATACTGCCTGGACGTCATCGTCTTCGTCCAGAAGATCCATAATACGGTTAAACATTTTTTTATCTTCTTCGTCTGTCAGCTCCACATAGGTCTGCGGAAGCATCGTGACCTCTGCCTGTGCCATCGGCACTCCTTCTTTTTCCAATGCCTCACGCACCTGGCTGAAATCATCCGGCGCTGTCAGGATCTCATAGCTGTCTTCTTCCTCACTAAAATCCTCTGCTCCCGCATCCAGCGCCAGCATCATAAATTCATCGGCGTCGGTTTCATATTCTTCTTTATCAATGATGATCTGTCCCTTCGTTTCAAACATATAGGAGACACAGCCTGTGGTACCTACGTTTCCGTTTCCTTTTGTAAACGCATTTCGCACGTTGGATGCGGTACGGTTTTTATTATCTGTCAGCGCTTCTACAATAATCGCTGTTCCATTGGGACCGTATCCTTCATATGTAATATTTACATAATTCACCGCATCCACATTGCCAGCTGCTTTTTTGATTCCCCGGTCGATGGTATCATTTGGCATGTTATTTGCCTTTGCCTTTGCGATTACATCCCGGAGTTTACTATTGTTGTTTGGATCTGGGCCGCCTTCTTTCACTGCCACAGCGATCTCACGACCGATCACTGTAAATATCTTTCCCTTTTTTGCATCATTTTTTTCTTTTTTGTGTTTGATATTTGCAAATTTAGAATGTCCTGACATTTTTTCCCTCTTTTCCGCATGGTGAATTGTGCTCACCACTGCTTAATTTTTTATGTTATGACTGACCTTTATCCCTCCGCCATGGAATGGATCAGCGCCTGCATACTCTCCATGACAGAAGCCACCTGTTCTTCTGTCTTTACCGCACACAGGATTGTATCATCTCCAGCGATGGAACCGACGATTCCCTCCAGCTTCACGGCATCGATGGCTGCTGCCACTGCCATCGCCATCCCGCTGACTGTCTTGACCACCAGCAGGTTTCCCGCCTGTTCCATGGATACGACACCATCCTGCAGCACACCGGTATACTGCCTGCCAAAACCACTGCTGCCACCACCGCCGCCCTCAGTAGATACGGTATAGCGCTGCTTCACCCGGATTCCCGGTACTTTGATAAGAGACATCTCCCGGATATCCCTGGACACTGTCGCCTGGGTTACGGAATAACCCGATTCATTCAAATACCGCGCCAGATCTTCCTGGGTCTCCACCTCATATTCACGAATGATCTCAATGATCTTTTCCTGCCTTTGTTTCTTCATTTTAACACCTATTTCCGATTAAGTTTGCTTCTCATTTTTTCATAAAAGCCAACATCGCCAAGGCAGACCATATCTACCATCTGCTCTGCCTTCCGGATATAGACCACATCCCCAGAGGAAGCATTCCACAGGATCTCTCCGTCACACCGCACAGAGGCTTCATCCATATAGGATTCTCTGGTCCTCTCCACCTGAATCCGTATCGTATCCTCCGAGGACACCACAAGACTTCGTTTATTCAGAGAATGAGGACAGATCGGTGTGATCACCAGAGCTTCCATATCCGGAGAAAGCACCGGACCGCCCGCGGACAGATTATAAGCGGTGGAGCCGGTGGGAGTGGCGACAATCACCCCGTCCGCCACATAGGTATCCATCAGTTCGTCATTGACCCAGACACTGGTGGTAATCATCCTTCCGATATCCTTTTTGCCGACAATTATCTCATTGACCGCCAGGCTCTCTTCCTCTCCTGACTCGATCATTCCGGATAATATAATTCTCTTCTCGATACTATAGCGTCCGGACATCACCATATCCAACGCCTGGTACATCCGGGGTCTCTCCACTTCAGTCAAAAAGCCGAGAGTTCCCAGATTCACCCCCAGAATCGGTATTTTTTGACCGGCTATTTTTTTTGCCGCCTGGATCACCGTGCCGTCTCCTCCCAGCACCAGTGCCATATCCACCTCCTGATCCAGACATAACTCATCCTTATGACTTAATATTGTAACACAGTATTCGGATTTTTCCAAATATGTTTTTATCACATTTGCCACGGACCGCCCGGTATCCTTTTCTTCATTCACAATCAGGCAGAAATTTTTCACTATTGTACCTCCATTACACTAAATCCCCGGTATGTTTTACCGCATGTTCCTGGGCCTCCTCCACGATCTGTCGGATTTCCTCTTCTTGCTCCTGGGATATTCCCTCAAACTCCTGATTTTCCTTCTTTATATATAGAAGATATTCGATATTTCCTTCGGGTCCGCGGATCGGAGAAAAATCCAGACCGCAGATCGCAAATCCCAGGCTCCCGGCATATGAAATAATACTCTGAATTACTTCCCGGTGCACAGCAGGATCTCTTACAACTCCCTTTTTACCCACTTTTTCTCTGCCAGCCTCAAACTGCGGCTTGATCAGGCACACCATCGACGCCCCATCCTTCATCAAGGCTTTTACCGGCTCCAGCACTTTGGTAAGGGAAATAAAGGCCACGTCAATAGAGACAAAATCTACCAGTTCGCCGATATCCTCTGGAGTCACATAACGGATATTCGTCTTCTCCATTGATTTGACCCGCTGGTCCTGACGCAGTTTCCAGGCAAGCTGATTGGTCCCCACGTCCACCGCATAAACAAATGCCGCCCCGTTCTGAAGCATGCAGTCTGTAAATCCTCCTGTGGAAGCCCCCACATCCATACAGATCCGGTCCTTTAAATTAATCGGAAATACCTCTACTGCCTTGTCCAGTTTGTAACCGCCACGGCTGACAAATTTTAGTTTTTTTCCCCGGATCTCGATACATACCTCTTCTGGAAACTTTTGCCCTGCCTTGTCCTCCCTCTGGTCATTCACAAAGACATTTCCTGTCATAATCACTGCCTTTGCTTTCTCTCTGGATTCTACCATACCGCGGTTCACCAGTAGTACATCGAGTCTCTCTTTCATCCTTATTCTCCATTCACGCGATTGTTACACATTTTCCCTAAGCATTCTTTCAATTTTTTCTGCGACACTCCCCGCATCCATTTTCAGTCTCTCATACAGTTCTTCTGGAGCTCCATGCTCCACAAAACAATCATCAATGGAACAATTGAGAAAGAGCTCCGGCACACATCCTTTTTCCACGAAAAATGCCTCTGTCTGCTGGCCAAATCCCCCATTTTTCACATTATCTTCCATCGTCACCGCCATTCTGTGGGAACGCACCAACGCCAGCATCAATTCCTCGTCAAAGGGTTTTACAAATCTCATATTTACTACGGTGCAGCGAATGTTCTTTTCCTGTAGAAGCCGTCCGGCATCCAGCGCCGTCTCCACCATATTTCCCACAGCGAACAGCACCGCATCCCCGTTAAGCTGTCCTGGATCTGCTTCTTCATTTCCTGTCAACAGTCTGCCCTGTACCATCAGTATCCGGGCATGTCCTGGTTCCCAGGGCTTCTCACCGAAAATCACTTCTCTTCTCTCTTCATAAATGTCCCCTCTCGGATACCGCACCGCTACCGGCCCATCCTGATCATAGGCATAATCCAGACACTGCTCCAGCTCTCTGCCATCCATCGGGGAGAGCACTGTCATATTGGGAATGGAGGTGAGATAGGAAATATCGAAAATGCCCTGGTGGGTATCGCCGTCCCGCCCCACGATCCCGCTGCGGTCAACTGCAAAGATCACCGGCAGCTCATTCAGACAGATATCATGAATCAGCTGATCATAAGCTCTCTGTAAAAATGTGGAATAGATGGATACCACCGGACGCAGCCCGCCAGACACAAGTCCAGCTGCAAAAGTCACTGCATGCTCCTCCGCGATCCCCACATCGAAAAACCGCTCCGGATATTTCTGCCCAAATTCTTTCACTCCGGTTCCGTCGGGCATGGCGGCACAAACAGATACAAGCTCCGGACATTCCTCCCCTTTTTTTACCATCCAGTCTCCAAATACATCGGTGTAGGTTCTCCCGCCAGTTTCCTCGATCTCTCCGGTCTTCGGCAGAAAACGCCCTACTCCGTGGAAAGCAGATGGATTGTTCTCCGCAGGAAGGTAGCCTTTTCCTTTCCTGGTCACCACATGCACCAGCACCGGGCGGTTTTTGATCCGTGCCGCTGCCCGGAATGCCTCCAGCATATCTTTTATATTATGCCCGTCTATGGGACCCACATAAATGATCCCCATTTCCTCAAACAACATCCCCGGCACCAGAAGATGTTTCAGGGAATTCTTGGCATTCTTAATGGTCTCCGCCATAGACATCCCCACATTGGGAATCCGGTCCAGCCGCTCTTCAATGTTTATCTTCAGATTATTATATTTCTGGTTGGTACGCATTTTGCCTAGATAATTCGACATACCGCCCACATTTTTTGAGATGGACATTTTATTGTCATTTAGCACGATAATCAGATTGGATTTGAGAGGCTCCGCATTGTTCAGCGCCTCAAATGCCATACCGCCGGACAGGGCGCCGTCTCCGATCACCGCCACCACCTTTTCATCTCCGCCCTGTATGTCTCTCGCCTTCGCCATACCCAGGGCCAGGGAAAGAGAGGTAGAACTGTGTCCGGTATTAAAGGTATCTGCCGGATTTTCACTTACCTTAGGAAAACCGCTGATTCCATCCAGCTTACGAAGAGTGCCAAAGGCTTTATTCCTTCCAGTAAGAAGTTTGTGCACATATGCCTGGTGCCCCACATCCCAGATCAGCTTATCCTTGGGGAATTCCAGAAACAAATGAAGCGCCATTGTCAGCTCTACCGCTCCCAGATTCGATGCCAGATGCCCCCCGGTGCGGCTGATGCTCTTCACCAGACGGACACGGATCTCCTTGGCAAGCCTGCGGTAATCCTCCGGCGCAATATTTTTAATATCGTTTTCTTTTTCGATTGTTTTCAGTAAAGTGCCCACAGTTTTCACCTTTTCCATATTATTTATCCCGTTTTGTCAGCCATCCCATACATTCCTCCAGAAAGACTTTATCGCCAGAAAAGGCTGCCAGTATCTCCAGTGCTTCTGACGTATATTCCTTTACCTTCTCTGAGGATCTTTCGATGCCATAGATCGCCGCAAAGGTAGATTTTTCATTGCGCTCGTCGGAATGAACGGGCTTTCCTAATTTTTCTTCATCTCCCACCACATCCAGAATATCATCCTGAATCTGGAAAGCGATCCCAAGCTTCTTCGCCGACAGCTCCAGACTCTGGACCTGTTCCTGAGAAGCCCCTGCCAGGATCCCGCCGATCATGAATGCCGCCTCTAACAGGGCAGAAGTTTTTGTCTCATATACAAAAAGAAGTGTGGCTTCGTCCACAAACTTCCCATTTTCCTCCACATCCACGACCTGTCCACCCACCATGCCATACATACCTGCTTTTCTGCCCAGAACCCGCAGCGCTTCCGCCACCCGGTCTGCTGCCCCGCTGTTAAATGCCTCAAAAGCAGTCTCGTAAGCATAATTCAAGAGAGCGTCCCCGGCAAGGATGCCCATGTCCTCTCCAAATTTTTTGTGAGTGGTCAACATGCCTCTGCGGTAATCATCATTATCCATCGCCGGAAGATCATCATGCACCAGCGAATAGGTATGAATCATCTCCAAAGCCGCCATAAAGGGCTCGATCACCCTGGAATCGGTTCCACCACACATCTCATAGACTTCCCGCATCAGAATAGGACGCAGCCTCTTGCCTCCTGCCCTCACACTGTAATTCACCGCTTCAAAAATGGTTTTCTGATACCCTTCTTCTGCTGGCAGATAACGGTCTAAGATCTGCTCTGCCCTCTGTACCCTCTGGGCCATACCTTGCTCAAAATCATTCATCTTCTTCACCATCTATATCCTTTTTCATCAGAATTTCAATCTTCTTTTCTACCTTGTCGATTGCTTTATTTCCCTGCGCCACCAGTTTCATTCCCTGGGAAAATGTTTTATACGCCTCCTCCAGGGACAATGGCTCGCTCTCCATCTGTTCCACGGTCTGCTCCAGCTTCTCTATGATCTCTTCCAGTTCCATCCTGAAACCTGCCTTTCTTCACCTGTTATATACATTTATTCCCGCCATTTTGCTGTTTCAAACAATTCCTTTACCTCTGCCCGGACACGACCGTCTGCCAGGGTGATGTCCACCTGGTCCCCCGGCGCCAGTTTTTTTACGCTCTCAATCCGTTTGCCCTCCTGGTCGGAAACATAGGCAAATCCACTTTCCAGGCGTTTCAGCGGGGACATACCATCCAACTTTCCCGCCAGTAGCCAAAGCCGGTATTTTTTATCTTCTAACAGCCGGTTCATCAGTCCTGCGAGCTTGTCCTCCATATCCGCCACATACTGGCGTCTCTGCAGCACCTGCTGGGATGGGTTCAGCACCTTAAGCCGCCGTTCCCGGAAAGCAAGTTCCTGTCTCGCATCATCGATACGGTCAAATATGGCACGGATCAGCCGGTCCTTACAGCCAGAAAGAGTTTCCAGCACCTGCCTGACATCGTATACTGCCAGCTCTGCCGCAGCCGAAGGCGTCGGGGCACGCAGGTCTGCCACATAATCGGCAATGGTGGTATCCGTCTCATGTCCCACCGCAGATATGACCGGCGTCGAACATTCATAGATCGCCTGGGCGGTATTTTCCTCATTAAATGCCCACAGATCCTCGATGGAGCCTCCTCCCCGCCCGACGATGATCACATCCACCCCGGCTTTATCCAATGTCCGGATTCCGTTTACGATGGTATCACTGGCACCCTCCCCCTGCACCTTCGCCGGATACAGCACCAGCTGGACATAGGGATTCCTTCTGGCTGAGATATTCCGGATATCCTGGATCGCCGCCCCGGTATCCGCTGTGACAATGCCAACTTTCTTTACATAGGAAGGAATAGGTTTTTTATGGGCTTCGTCAAAATATCCCTTTTGTTCTAATTTCTTTTTCAGCTGCTCGTATCTTTCATAGAGAGCCCCCTCTCCCGCCAGGGTAATCTTCTTGGCATACAGCTGGTATCTTCCATCTCTCTCATAGACGCTGATCGTCCCTCCAATGATCACCGCCTGCCCGTCAGACAGCCGGAAATCCAGCCCTCTGCGGTCTCCTTTAAACATGACACAGCCCAGGGAGGAAGCAGAGTCTTTCAACGTAAAATAAATATGCCCGGAGCTGTGGTATTTGCAATTTGAAATCTCTCCTTTCACAAAGACGACCGACAGGGCATATTCCTTTGAAAACATATTTTTAATATACTGATTGATCGCTGATACCGAGTAAACTTGTCCTCTATTCATCTGCAATATTTCCTAACATCCCGTTGATAAATGCGGCACCGCCCTCGGCCCCATATTTTTTCCCAAGCTCCACTGCCTCATTGATCGCCACTCCTACCGGGATATCTTCATCATAGATCACCTCATAGACTGCCAGCCGGAGAATGGCAAGCTCTTCCTTGCCGATCCGGTCCAGCTTCCATCCTCTGGAATGGGCGGATATCTGCTGGTCGATCTCGGGCAGCCTTTCACAGATACTTCCCAGCCGCTCTTTTACAGGCTCCTGTTCCTCCCCTAAATAATGGTTCTCAAAGGAGGAGTCCAACTGATCTTCAAATTCATTTTCTGCATAAAACTCTTTCTGGAACAGCAACACAAAAAGCTGCTCCCTGACTTCTCTTCTGGTCATATTTTCTCTCATTTCTGAATTATTTTTTACCGCCTGATAATGCCAAATCGGCAGGCTAAACCGGCATAAAGGGCGATGATATGCACCGCCCCTTAAATCTCAATCCGGATCTGCTGCCGCAATTCCTGCCACTCTTACATTTACTCTCGTTACTTCCAGACCAGTCATACTGCTGACTGCCTGAGAAACTTTCTCCTGTACCTTAGCCGATACTTTCGGTATACTATATCCAAATCTCACATTGACTGCAACATCTAATTCTGCTTTATCCTCGGTGATATTTACCTTAACACCCTTGGAATTACTCTTTCCGCCAAGCTTTCCCACGATATCTCCGACACCGCTTCCCACCATGGACTCGATTCCTTCCACTTCAGAAGCAGAAATACCGGCGATGGCAGTGATCACTTCACTGGCGATCTGAACTTCTCCAATGCTGCTTTCTGTACCAAATACATCTTTTGCCATATTTGTCACCTCATTTATCGTTTTACGTTCATTTTATCACAATCATCCTTTTTTGCCAACAGGAGAAATAACAATTTTGTCCGATGCGCATTCCAGCTTGCGTTTTACCACGTCCTCGATCTGGGCAATCTGCTGTTCTTTCAGGCTTTCCGCATTTACGATCACATCCACACTGTCATCTACGATGGTCACCACCACATCCTGAAATCCTTTTGCTGCCAGGAGATTTTCTGTAGCGGTCTCCTTTTCATTTATAGCCGTCATCGCCACGATCTCATTCATCGCCTTTTCTTTTTGTGCTTCCGAGGCAGTATTACTGTTTACCAACTCCAGGAGTGTTTCTTTGTTCTTGGCCCGTGTCTGTTCTCTGGAAAGCTTCGCCGCCTCAAAGTAATCACCGGTGACGGTATTACTTACCAGCACTGCTTCGCCGGCATTTTCTTTTGAAGAAACTTCGTTATCCGACTTTTTCTCCTCCGCCGCCACATCTTCATCGGAGATATCTGCCACGGTATCATCCTGGACTGCCGAGCCGGTTCCGTTTTCCGCCGCCACGTTCTCTGCCGCATCTTTTCCTTCGCCGCCTGCCGCCTGCTCTGACTGGTTCAGTACGCCCACAGCAAGATCTTCCTCATCCGTAAGACTTAAATATCCAGCAAGAGCAACCATGACAACCAGCGCCGTTATAATAATCTGATTTTTTCTCAATAGT
>JAAVZE010000159.1 GCA_022791495.1 Eubacterium sp. | reverse complement strand
TTGGATTAAAAAAGCTCGGCATGGACCCTGCGGTGGCTTCTGGACCGTTAATTACTACAATGAATGATTTGGTGGCGGTGATTACTTATTATGGAATGGCATGGATACTGCTGATTAATACGTTGGGGCTGGTGGAATAAAATGCCTGTGTATGTAAGAAAAAGATTGTCGCATTAAGTAAAATATATACAATGTATAGAATTTTATTAGTATATGCTATATATTGTATATATTCTACTTAATGCGACCACCTTTTTTCTTATTACATTCATTCAACAATAACAACTATCATCCATAAAATCATTGTTACTCAAAATATTATATATCTTGACATACACTATAATTTTAATATATTTAACCTTTAACATGAGTAATTTGCAAATACTTAATATTTAGTTACCAAATACCAAATATTTGTAAACTTTATTTTATTGCTACCGTTGTAAAATAAATTCAAGAAATTTATCTTCTTTATTCTTTACTACTTTTTTTAAAGTACACAAAAATATAGAAAATATAAAATACCCAAGAATAGCACCAAAAGTATTACATATTACATCATTTATATCTGTTACCCTGAAATTAAATGCTCCCAGTAGCTTTACACTTAACTGTGTTATTTCAATAAATAAACTAAATCCTCCTCCAAGCAATATGATTTTCTTTAAATTTCTATTTATAAGAAAAGGCAACAAAAATCCCAAAGGAATAAACATAATAATATTTAAAGCAGATGTTCTATTTAAAATACCTTTGAAAGGAATCAGATTAATATCTCTTCCCCACATTAATGCCCCTAATTCCTCTTTCATTGCAGGGTTATTTATAAAAATAGGAAATTGTGTTTCTTTGAAAACTGCTATCATATAAAAATAAAGCAAAGCAAAAAATAAGATTGTATATCTGCTTTTTATTCTTTTTTTTAATAAAAATAATAAAACCAAAAATATAAAACAGGATATTATCATTCCTGTTATATTAAAATTTATAACCATAATTATAATACCTTATTACTTATTTTTTAATGTTCCCTTGTTAACGTTTAATGCTGTTCCATCAGATCCACCCCGCCAAACATATAAATAATATTTTGTTCCCCCTCCTACACTTTCTTCATAAGTACCAGAAATAGAAACTTTTCCGCCTATTTCTTCACTAGGTGTAACAGTAACATCTCCAAAATAATTTCCAGTTGTCTTATTGTATAATGTAATATGTACTTTATTTACGCCACCTTTTATACTTTTATTATCTATTGTTTTCATTGTTCCACTTATGCATACTTTTCCCTTGTCTAATTTATGATATACACCATTTTTACTTCCATCTACTATCCGTCCTTCACTGCTCATAGTCATTGACCATTCACTGCTAGCTGCATAAACTGGAGTTAACATAATTGATAATATAAATGTAATAACTAATCCTTTTGTAAATATTCTCTTCATTTTTTTCTCCATTTCTTTTATTATTTTTTATAGTAATAATTACTTTAAAGTATTTTCTGATTCTTTCTATGATTTTCTATATCAATTAAAATATCTTTACTCTTTTAAAATAAACTTTTCATAAAAACAATTTGATATTTTATTGTTTCTTTATAACTTTTAAAAATCTAAAAATAATTTCTTGCCATCACCTTTCCTTTCATCAAAACTTTGCAATAGTTCCTTAGAGCTTCTTATGAAATTCACATTACTGGCATATTGTTAATTATCTGTTCTTTTTGAACTTCTTAATACCTTTATTTTAGAGTACTTGAACCCACCAACAAGTTATGTTACTAAGAAAATACCTATTGTTAACGCTAGCACCACGATTAAAAACTGCATTTCATAACAACTCTGCAAAATCTTTTCACTTTCTCACCTCACTTTCATAATTTAGAAAACTTATAAAAACCAATTTATTGTTACTGTCCTGATTATACATAAATTTCCAAAAACTTCCAGTCCATTTACATAACATGTCATTTTTTTGTTTTAAGATGCAATTCATACTCATATGCTTCCTTATCTTCTTTTTCTATAATATTCTAACGCACAAAAAAGAAGGTATTCTTTTGACAATTGAATAATGATTTTATATTACCTTGATTGTCTAAAAATATCTTCTTATTGTTTTATTTTCAACTCTTTTGCACAAGATGCAAGAAGGCTACTTCACCAACACTACTTTCATACTAAAAATTCCATCCTCATAATGATAACTGACATGCCCGTTCATGTTATGAACCATGTGCTTAATGCTTCTTAATCCTATTCCATGTATCAGTTTATTTTCTTTTGAAGTTGAAAGATTACTGACATCTACTTCCAAAGATGTATTATTGACTTCAATAATCAGCTTGTTTTCTATCTGATTCATCATAAAAAATATATATCTTTCTCCGCTGTCAATTCGTTGGCAGGCTTCGACTGCATTATCCAGAATATTTCCCAATATTCTGCACAATCCTATTGTATCAAATTCTATCCGATTCACTTTTATTTTGGTTTTAAATCGAATATTAAGATTCCTTGCATAAGCGTCTTTCAAGTTTATAACTGAATCCACAGTTGAATTTCCTGTATAACAAACAGAGGCGGTGTTTTCCACAGTATGATAGAGCCTATGTATATGATTTTGCGCTTCCTTATAATCTCCTTTTTCAATCAAATCATTCAAAAGTTCCACTTGATCTTTCAAATCATGCTTTATATCATATATTTCATTATAAGAAGCTACCAACAGCCGATAGTTCTCATCTTTTTTCTTCACTATTTTCTCCAGAGCCTCAAGTCGAATTTGTTTATCATAACTTTCAAGGTAATTAAATACCGACAGATTAAGATAAATAAGCCCACCAACACACACTATATAAGAACCAAGCACATTTTTATCCATTTCATTGGCAGTAAAGATAAGTTTTATAATAATCACACTTAAAAATGGCATCATTAAAATCAATAACCAATATTTTAATGGCAGGTCTTTTGCTTTATTTTTATAAATGCGACAGATATATACAACTATCCAAAAATTCAGTATTTTTGTCCCAATCATGGCAAGAGCTCTTCCTGTTTCCCGCCCTAACAGCAGCATTGGATTTTTATAACCTATAAGCACAAGAATACTAATAAATAACAAGTCAGATACAGCTATTATCATTACCCAATAAACAGAAACAAAAACCTTTAAAACAACAGAACCATGATACAACAGAATAGAAATAACAATTATAACAACAAAAGAAACAACAACCCGAATCGAAGGCCGCACAATAAAAAAAGCCGCTGCCAATGAAACGAAAAATATCGCCATATATACAATTATGTATGGAATAACTGACCCAAACTTTCGTCGAAATATTCGATGGCAAAATAAAATCATAATTAAATTTTCAACCATAATATTGATAATTTCCGCCATTATAAATAACCCCCTCCCCTATATCAGCACTCCTCCGTAAGAAATGAAACAAATCTATTGATAACTGTCTTTCTGTAATTTCTACTAAGAGGTATTTTCTCCTTATTTTTCATATTCACATTTTTCTTCTCAATATTATCAATATAAGCCAAATTTATATAATAACTTTTATATGGCGTGACAAAATTTACCAGCCGCTCATCCTCTCTGATTTCGCTAAGTATTCCATAAGTTTCATAAATTTCAGAATCCGTATGAAGTTCGATTACCCTTCCATATACAGTAAAATACATAATCTGACTTATAGGGATATTATATATTGTATTATCCATTTTCACAGAAAAAGTATAATGTTTTTGATGATATTCATGGAATATAGAAAGGAGCTGCCGTTTATATATCTGTTCTGGCTGGTCTTTCAGAATATATCTAAAAGCTTTTACTTCATATCCCAAAACAGCAAATCCTTCATAACTGGTAAGAAATACAATAATTACAGAACTGTCTTTCGCGCGAATCTCTTTTGCTGTTTCTAATCCATTCAAACCTTCCATTTTTATATCAAGAACCACTATATCATATCTGTGCGGCCGAAAATCGGCAAGAAATGCCTCTCCACTATTAAACTCACAAATCTGCAGCTTGTCTATGTCATAATAGTATTTATTTATCATACCTTTAAACTTTAACACAAAGTTATGTTCATCGTCACATATTACTATTTTCATACCTAATCACCACTTTTTATACACAACTTCCCTTATTTTTACATTTCATATAATACTTTATATCCTAAAATATGTCAATTCTTTTATTCCCAACTACCACCTTCGAAATTCTTCCCCTCTCTCCCCTTTCGGCATTTTTTGAAGCCTTTGCAATGCCTCTTTTGCTTGTACGTGATTTGGAAGGTGCCGCTGCGAAAGCAACTCTTTATAAAAACAAATCGCGCGGTTATATTTCTTTGCCGCTTCACAATACCTCGCAATATTCACATATCCCCGATAACATCCATGTCTCGACCTGCATCCAATACACGACTTCATAGCCCACTGTTTCTGAAAACACTGCTGGGCAAAATCTTCCTTTCCAAGTGCCAGATAATACCAGCCGATTTCTCCATATCTCTTTGGGCCTTCCCTTTTTATCTCTGCATAATCTTCAATTTTCGCCTGTGGATAA
>JAAVZE010000026.1 GCA_022791495.1 Eubacterium sp. | reverse complement strand
TTGACATACAGAAAAATCCTTGTATAATACAGGCATGGGCAGAACCCTGCATGTCGGCTCTGCCCATTTGCAACTATTAACGAATCTTATATCGGTTTTTTGAGTTTACACAAAACTTGAAACGGTCTCGGACACCCTTAAATTTTAATTTATATTATGTCATCATACATCAACGATAGATGATCTCATGACGTCCCGGACCATTAGAAACCATTTTAACCGGAACCCCTAATTCTTTTTCTATAAACTCAATATATTTACGGCAGTTTTCAGGCAGTTTATCATACTCTGTAATACCCCGGATCTCTTCCTTCCATCCAGGGAGAATCTCATAAACAGGTTTCGCTTTTGCCAGTTCGACCGTTGTCGGAAAATCTTTTATAACCTTTCCATCAATCTCATAACCGACACAAACAGGAAGTTCATCCAGATAACCAAGTACATCCAAAACCGTCAACGCTACTTCGGTAGTTCCCTGTATCCTGCAGCCATAACGACTCGCCACAGCATCAAACCACCCCATACGTCTTGGGCGCCCTGTGGTAGCCCCATATTCACCACCATCTCCGCCACGTCTTCTCAGTTCATCTGCCTCTTCGCCAAAAATCTCACTGACAAATTCTCCTGCCCCGACCGCACTGGAATATGCTTTTACGACCGTTACAATCCTCTGAATCTCATATGGCGGTATACCTGCACCAATCGCCCCATAGGCAGCCAGTGTAGAAGATGATGTCACCATTGGATAAATCCCATGATCAGGATCTTTTAAAGAACCAAGCTGACCTTCCAGCAAAATTCTTTTTCCGTCTTTTCTTGCTTGATAAAGATAAGCAGAGACATCACATACATAAGGCTCAACCATCTCACGATACTCTTTCAATGTCTCCATAATCTGGTCAATGTCGATGGCTGGTTTATGGTAAAGATGCTCCAGCAGTACATTTTTCTGTACACTTATATTTTCCAGTTTCTCACGAAGTTTGGTTTCATCAAAAAGCTCAGACACCTGCACTCCAATTTTTGCATATTTATCAGAATAAAATGGCGCGATTCCTGATTTGGTAGAGCCAAAAGATTTACCCGCCAGTCTCTCCTCCTCATACTGATCAAACAGGATATGATACGGCATCACGATCTGTGCTCTGTCGGAAACTAGAATCTTAGGCTTAGGAACACCTTTTTCAACAATGTCGTTAATCTCACGAAACAGATCTGGAATATTCAGAGCAACTCCATTTCCAATAATACTCGTTGTATGATCATAAAAGACACCGGAAGGCAGAATATGTAGTGCAAATTTGCCATAATCATTTACAATGGTATGTCCTGCATTACTTCCTCCCTGGAAACGAACGATGATATCGGACTCTTCACCCAGCATATCTGTAATTTTTCCTTTACCCTCGTCTCCCCAATTGGCACCTACAACTGCTGTAACCATAGCCATTCCTCCTTATTGTCATGAATTGTATCCCTTTCCAGTACAGTGTCCTGTGTATAAACCAGACATAATTCCTGCCAGGCAGACACATACAGATTTATTATAAATGATTTTGAAATGGTTTTCAAGAAAAAAGGCAAAATAGCAGAAAAAGTTTTTGACACTTTTAAATTACTGGACCGGCCATTTTATATTAAAAAAATCATCTGCTCAGCACACTACCCTCTGAGTTTTTCTTGTATTTCTTCCATCACATCTGTTTCCATCACAACATGCAGCCATCTCTCCAGGACATCATTGTCTTTCTGCTGCTGGATCTTCTCTATCATTTCATCACATACCTTCCCCTTATGGGCTAAAACAAGAAGAATCATTTCCTGTAACGTATCAACTCTTCCCTGGCCAATTCCCTCTTTGCGTCCCACTTCGTGTCCTTCCTTACGTCCTTCCTTACGTCCTTCTTTACGTCCTTCTTGGCGTCCTTCTTTTCGACCTTCCTTTCGACCTTCCTTTCGGCCTTCCTTTCGTCCTTCTTCCCTACCTTCTCTATGACCTTCCTCACGGCCCATCTTGCGGCCTTCCTCTATTCCGATCCTTTTTCCTAGTTCTCTTCCTTCTGCCAATCCCTGTTCCCTGGCTTCCTCTCGCCACATTTTTTCAAGTTCCCAGGATTTCATATAGCGAACACCTACTTCCTTTCTACGTTTGATACTTGTGATATAACGATGCAATTCTCTCAATTCCTCTGACACAGCATTTTCTTCTTTGCTTTCTGCAATATAATTTAAAAGCTGTGTCAGTTGTTTGTTCCCTCCTATAGCACCCTTCGTATAGAGAAACAACGAAACTGCCCCATCCTCATAATGAGTATCCGGCTCCTCAATGATCCTATTTTTTATTGTATAACACATTCGGTCTTTTCCAAAAGGATCTCTCGTCAGTATGAATATTGTCCACATATCCGGCAGTTTATCATACTCTTCACCCGTTTCCAGCAGTCTTCCATCCAACAGTGCCCGATAGTATCGATTCCGTTTTGGCAGCAGTTTCTTATCCGTATATTTGTCCGGTTCAAAATCATATAGACAGCTCCCGCTCTCGTCCACATACAAATCCATGCGGATCCCATGACGCATCGTATCGTTGCCCTGAATCATATTTTGTGGATATATGTGAATGTCTTTCACATCCCTCTGACAAATTGCCTTAATTAAAAGACGGCAGAACCATTCCCCCTTCTCTCCGGAGACCGCCTCAAAAAACAGAAAGTCATCCATTAAATTTAGTTCCCCAAGTTTCCTTTTTACCACTTTCATTCATCTTCCCCCTTATTATAATTCCTTTTTCATTTTTTGTAAAGTCTTTTCTACTATCAAGTATAAATTTCATTAGGATTTTTCTGCATAGAGATGTCTCCCGACAATTGCAGTTGAAATAGAAATCACCTGAATTTAAATTTTGATGTAAAAATTTTAACACAACTTTCCTCATTAGTCAATAGATATTTTTATATTTATAAATAAATAATTTTATCGTAGCAAAGTAGTAGCACACAAAATAATATGGCAGCACCGTAATTAGTTCAATGATGCCATCGAACTAAAATGACAACTTCAAATTAGAAACTCCCTCTTTATCATCAGAGTTTTTATTGAATAACTGTACATGTTTTGATACATAAATAGTAGAGATACCTTTCATATAAAAGGTTCTTATTATAAAGCAGAGGAGATGATCTAATTATGCCAGCATACAAGGACAAAAAAAATGGAACTTGGTACTGCAAATTTTATTTCAAGGATTGGAGTGGTGCATTAAAACAAAAATGGAAAAGAGGCTTTGATACAAAAAAGGAAGCGCAAGCATATGAGAGAAATTTTTTACAGAGACATTCACTCAATCAGGACATTTTATTTGAGAATCTATATTATGTATATATGGAAGAAATGTCCTTGCGCCTAAAGCATTCTTCTATCATAACAAAGAGAAATATCTGTGAGACAAAAATACTACCTTATTTTTCAAAAAAGCCGGTTAATGAAATCCGGGCCGCCGATATTAGGAAATGGCAAAACTGTCTATTAGAATCTGAACACGATTATTCAAAGACTTATTTAAAGACCATTAACAACCAGTTATCTGCCATAATTAATTTTGCCCGCAAATATTACAATCTGGAATCGAACCCTTGCGAACAGGCAGGGAGTATCGGCACAAGCCGGGCAGAAGGTATGCAGTGCTGGACACTGGAGGAATTTTTAGCTTTTCGGGAAGGGATCATGGACAAAGCAAACTCTCTAATCTGTTTTGACGTGTTATATTGGACAGGCATAAGAGAAGGGGAGCTACTGGCGCTTTCTGAACAGGATATCAACTTTGAGAAAAAGGAGCTTTTCATCAATAAATCCTATCAGCGCCTCGAAAAAAAGGATATTATTACATCACCAAAGACCAGAAAAAGCAAAAGGAGAATTCCTATTCCTGATTTTTTATGCCAAGAACTACAGGAGTACCGAAAGGGACCAGACTACGATGCAGAAAACGAACGATTTTTTCCCTTCAGTAAAGCTTTTTTAAATTACGAGATGCGACGGGGATGTAAAAATACAGGAGTAAAAAAAATTCGTGTCCACGATATCCGCCATTCCCATGTATCTCTTCTGATTGATCAGGGTTTCGATGCCCTTGTGATTGCAGAGCGGGTGGGACATGAAAATGTATCAACTACACTAAATACGTATGCTCATTTATTTCCAAACAAGCAGATGGCTTTAATCTCATCGTTGGAAAATCTGGGAATGAAACAACAGAAATTTACAAAAACAGTTGCATTTTAATTGCAATATTTATTATAAGAAAAGAAAAACCCCGATTTTACAGGGATTTACAAAATGGTTTATTATTCTACCACATTAGTAAGAAAAACGCAACTGTAAAATGGGTACGCTTGTCAATTTTTGTCTGTTTTATATATATTTATAAACCATTTAATTTTATTCATACATATTTTCGCTGGAGGATGCCCGTTTTAATTTTTGACTCCCTAATGCCGCTCCCAATCTCCCATGGAGTTCCTTACTAATGTGGTAGAATAATCACGCAGCTGACACATGTTTTTATTCAGTAAAAAAATAAGGAGGAAAAAGATGAGTAAATGGATTCAAAAATTTGCGCGGACATCCAGGCGTGGCATGGCATGTGCCATGGTCGCCGCCCTGGCATTGTCCTCACTTGCCCAGGCGCCCTCTTCAGAGGCAGCAGGCAAAAAGAAACCATCACTAAACGTGAAAAAAAAGACGTTGTACTGGAATAAGCCAGACAGCAAAAATTATACCTTGAAAATCAAAAAAGACAAGGTAAAAGCTATTTTGGCTACCACATGGAAGACAAGCAAAAAAAGCGTGGTTGCTATTAGCAGGAAAAAAGACACTTCGGTCAGGCTGACTGCGAAAAAGAAGGGTACAGCTACCATCACGGCTACTGTCAAATACGTTCCCATCGGAAAATGGGCAATAAAGAAAACAAAGCTTACCTGCAGGGTAACTTCCAAGGGAACTACACCCTCCAAAACACCACCAGCTAAAACGGAGCCGGCTCAGACACCACTGATCATATACACTTCCATGCCGGCTCCCCCTTCACAGCAGCCGGTGGTTACAGAAGATCCTGCCGGCACACCGGAACCGGAGGAAACAACAGATCCAGACAGGACTCCGAATCCCAATGAGACAGCTGATCCAGATAGTACCCCAGACCCCAGCGAGACAGCTGATCCAGATAAGTCACAAGAACCGACTTCTACGCCGGATACACCCGATGACTCTACTGTAACAGAAGTCCTTTTGAGCACATCCAAGGCACTACTCGGCATGGAAAAGGGAAAAAATACCATCACTTTGACAGCAGCTGCAAAAGACAAGGACGGTAATTCATTGGAAAATCTGAATGTTACCTGGACCTCGGATGACGAAAGCGTCGCTACCGTAAATAATGGAATTGTAACCGCTGTCGGAGGCGGTACAGCTCATATTACGGCAGCCGTAAATAACATAACCTCAAAGCCATGTACTGTTACAGTAGATGCAGAAAAGCCGGTTATTAAAGAAGCGGAACTAAGCGACGGCAAAACATTTTTCGTGACGTTCAGTGAACCGGTGACAGGAACGCCATCCGTAAATGTGAAAGCGGAGGATAATACAGCCATAGAATGTGAATCCCAGGTACTGTCAGAAGATGGAAAAAGCCTGACCGCAGCCTGCCAGAATATACTGAGCGCAGGCAGCTACGAGCTCACAGTAAATGGTCTGGAGGATCTCGCAGGAAATCAAATGGCAGCCGACAGTCGTGTATCTGTTATCAAGGAAGCAAGTGTTCCGAAGAGCTTCTTGTGCAAAACAGAGCAGGTTCCAGCAGGCCAGACTTCTTTTGATGTCTATTTTTCCATTGTGGACCAATATGGCGAAGAGTACGATACCCTTGGAGTTATGTCGGAAGGTGAATTTACTGCATCCGCCCAGACAGAAAACGGAATGCCTTTTAAGACTCAGGTAAATCAACAGGAAGGATATATCCGGGTTTCCGGTTCCGCCAGCGCCTTTACAGAAGGCAGAAAAATCAAAATTGCTTTAACCTATTCCGTATCGGGTGAAGCTGTCATTGAAGAAAATATGACAATTACTCTTGTAGACGCGGCAAACAAAGGAAAAGCTGTGAAAATCGCCGGACTTAATGCTGAAAGTGAAACGATGGATAACAGCGGTTCAGCCGAAAAACCAGTATTCCAGCTCAGCGGCACGGAGGAAGATAATATATTTACTCTCTCCTCAAAACTGCTGGATGTATTTGGATATGAAGCAGATCCATCCGATGTCATTTATATGATCGGGGATGAGAGCATTCTCGCTTTCTCCGGCACAGATGGGGCAGCTTCCGATGGAATTTATACCTCCAGTCAGCCTGTAAACGTACGGGCACTCAAAGGCGGCACGACAACAATCACCGCATATCTGGCTTCGGATGACTCCCAGTCCTTCACCCTCACGGTGAAAATTAAGTCTACCAGTCTCCAGAAAATTACTGTGGCACCTCTCAGTGAAGGAACAAACGGAAAAATGAGCGAAGCAAAAATCACGCTGATCCCCACAGGAACCGGACTTAGAAAAGAAGACTTACATTACCGGGTGACAGCAGGTGAGGAGCGCCTTCTTAAAGATAACGGGCTTGTCTTTGTTCAGGAAAATGACGGAATTTATATTAACATAACGGCTCTTCCTGACGGCAATGATGATCCCATTCGTTTTGTTGTGTACAGTGACGGTGCTGAGTCGGAAGAGATTTCTTATACATCCACACCCTCCCTTTCCGCAGCAAAAATCCAAATTGATGACTTTAAAGAAAACACTGTTACGGCAGGCAACACCGCTTCCACCACATACCGGATCCTGAACCGCTACGGAGA
This sequence comes from Eubacterium sp., assembly GCA_022791495.1. GTDB lineage: Bacteria > Bacillota > Clostridia > Lachnospirales > Lachnospiraceae > Eubacterium_F. The sequence goes on along the minus strand of JAAVZE010000026.1, from coordinate 6,861 downwards.
GGACATTACAAAGCGTACGGCAAAACAGCCGGCATGCGGGATTTCAGTTGAAAATGTTGTGAAAACGGCAGGCACAGGAAGCGGAGATGAGGCCGGAATACTCACGATTGAGGCACTAAATGTGGGAACATCAGAAATCACTCTGTCGATGCCAACAGATCCTTCTGTAAACGCAAAAGTAAATGTGACAGTTGTAGAAAAAGCCTATGTAAAAGAGATCCGCTTTGGAACGGCATCAACGGATGGATTGAAACTGGCAAATAACACTACTCTTTATATCCCAATACAGGCATATGACCAGTATGGAAACGAGTATGATGCATTTACCGCAGATACTGTCTCTGAAGATTCATTGAAGATTACCGTTAATGATGTAGCAACTATTGCAGATATTAATACTGACTTCAATTTACAAGTGAATTGGTACGAAAATGTTGGCGCATCAACTCCTATAGCATTTAATACGAAGAATCTTATAAAATGCGGTGCCATCGGCTTGAAATGGAATGATCCAACGGATGCAAGTAAGCCAAAAGCGGGCGAATTTTTAAACATAAGCTTTACCAGCAGTCGTAAGGACTTTAATAAGAACTCATACCCGGTTCCAGTAAAGGCGAAAGCAACAGCCACCAGAATGGCAATTGGCAGCGATATCCAGGCGGCACTTTTAGGTGCAGAAGTCAGCAATACATTGAAATTGATTGACCAGTATGGAGAAGAGACTTCTATACCAAGCGGACAGAATTTGCATGTTTCTGTTCTGGATCAAGACGGAAATTCAATTACCTCTAGTCCTACTGCTACTTCCCCAATTACTGTTAAGATTAGCAATAATAATAACGTCAAACTTACTGTTAATAGCATAACCGACAACAAGGAATATACGGTTCAAGTTTATTTAGGAAATAATGGTACCAGCTATGATACTGCAACTGTCAAGGGAAGTTACAAACTACTGGCAGACTCAGCAGATAATCTGCTCGAAAAGATAGAGATTTCTAATACAGCCAATAAAGTAACTACTACTTCTACCCCATTCCCTCTGGACAGCTATTATGCAAAGGTTGATTCTTCAGACGGCACCAAATTAGCTTTTGACTGCAACATGTATACACACTACCAGGGGAAAGACGTAGAAGTAGCCTGGAAAAATACTTCAGGTAACTCAGTATTCGCATCCAATAACTTAATATGGAAGGTAACAACACCAGACACGATAACTGCAGATGTGGAAGCAGGGAAGGAAAATACCTTTACCTTTACCTCTTCTTCAACGGATACAATTGATGATATTGCAACAGTTTCCCTAGCATATATCTCAGCAGAAAAAACGCTATCTGCCAAGCCGCGGAACATAAAAGTCAGCAATAATTCCCCCATGCCACAGGGAGAGTATCAGATTAATATAACTTCTGAAGCATCTAAAGTGAATTACCTTGACGAAAACAATACAGCAGAAATTTCAACTGATACCACTTTTACGCTCGTCACAGAGGATCAGTATGGCAATCCATACAAGAAGACTTCTCTCTATACAGTAATTTCTTCCAAGGGTCTCTTCACCACCAGTGCTAAGTTTCCAACAACGAATGGCGACTTTACGCTTGAAGCTGCAAGCGGCACAAACCCCGGTGACGTTGACACCATCAAAGTCTATGTGACGCAAGACCGCTATTATGAGTTTAAAGTGAAAAAGGTTGACCCATAAAAAGAAAACCCCTAAAAATCCATACGGATACAAAGGAGTGTCGCAAAATAACTAAATTTTAGTTATGGAGCGATGCTCCTTTTTTGTAAACAAAAGAGGGGACTGTTAAAAAGCAGATCATGAATCTGCTTTTCAACAGTCCCGATTTCCAGAATTTCTGTCATTGTATCAAATCTCAACTACAAATCCATCGGTTATGCGGTATATTTTTCAATCAGGAAATCCAATTTATCCTGATTTTCCGCAATCCACTTCTTATAAATCGTATTCTCCGAAGAGATGGTTTTTCCCAGCTCCACAAAGAATTTTGGAATATCCTCTACTGCGATTGCCTTTCCGGTATCGGCAAGTTTTTCTTTACCCTGCTGGTCACAGCCTCCCACAAAAATGGCAAATGCCGGTTTCGGCCCATCAGGAGTCTGCTTCACAGCCCCCCGGAACCCGATATCAGCGATCTGGTGCGTTCCACAAGATGAGGGACAGCCGGAAATATGAATCCGGGGAAGGACGCCGTCAGCAAAATTTTCCTTGCGGACCGCGTCTACGCAGGCATGCAGCAGGCTCTGAGAGTCCCCAATACCAACCTGGCAGACTGAGCTGCCTATGCAGGCAACGGAAGTCTCAAACAACGTATTGGCACCATCTGCTGTCCCTTCAAGCACTTTTTCTGCCTCCTGTGCATTGCAATTGATGACATAGAGCCCTTCGTCCGCAGTGATGCGGATCTCTACCTCCTCCATATCCCGGATCAGCTCATATAATTCTTTCGCCTTTGCCGGGGTAAACTCCCCGCCCACCGGCTGATAGAAAACAGCATACAATCCTTCCTGCTTCTGTGGAATAATACGCTTGTCCGGAGTTACAGAACCAGAACCTGTTTTGGTAACCACCGGAACCTTAACCTCTATATCAAGCTGTTCCGTTGCCAGGACTTCTTCTAATTTCTCCTGATAAGCTTTGATAAATCCATCTTCCCCAAGTGTATCTAACAGATAACGGGTTCTGGAACGACCCCTGTTTTCATAATTGCCATAGGTTGTAAAAGTATTTACCATGGCCTTAATATGATAAAGAGTCTTGGCTGGATCAATCCCTTCTGCCACACGGACCCCCAGTCTCGGATTGCTTCCAAGCCCGCCGGCAGCATAGACATCAAAGGTCTTGTCCGCATTCGCGACGAACCCCAGATCCCGGAATGTTGCATGAGTCTCGTTCGCCGGAGAGTTAGAGAAACCAACCTTTAATTTGCGGGGAAATTTTACCGCCTTGATAAATCCCATCATATATTCGCCGGCTTCTATGGCATAGGGAAGCACATCAAAGTGTTCCTCCTTTTGTACACCTGAGAGCGGGGACGCCATAACATTCCGTGGGAAATCTCCGCCACCGCCACGGGAGATCATACCGGCTTTCCATGCCGCTTCCATCATATCACACAGATCTTCCGCTTCTAAATGGTGGAGCTGAATCGACTGGCATGTCGTGAGCTTCATTTTTTTGATATGGTATTTATCACATGTCTCTGTGATAAATTTCAGACGCTCTTTCGTGAGCTGCCCGCCAGCCATACGGAGCCGGAGCATATGGGTTTCCCCTCCCCGTTCCGCGTAGCTTCCAAATCCACCGGAAAATCCCTTGTATTGCGGCACGGTCATTTCCTTATTATGAAATTTTATTGTCTTTTCTCTGAATTCTTCAAGATCTGGAAGAAATTCTTTTAAATAATCCTTTGCCAAAAAAATCCTCCTTTTCCAATTAAAATATGTTTTATAGTTATTATACCCTAACACTTGATTTTAATCAAATATGAAATACTCCAATGACAAATCAAAAAGACGCACCGCTCTCCCGCAGCACGCCTTTCATATTTTGCAGCATATAGCATATACTTTTATTTGTCTCTCCAGACGATCCGTCCCTTTGTGAGATCGTAAGGTGATAACTCAAGTGTCACCTTATCTCCTGGGAGGATACGGATGAAGTTCATCCTGAGCTTACCGCTGATATGCGCCAATACCTTATGGCCATTTTCAAGTTCTACCTGAAACATGGCATTGGGCAGCTTCTCCACAACAGTTCCCTCAATTTCTATAACATCTGCTTTTGACATAAAAACTCTCCTTTTTCAATGGCTTGACAAAACTAACCTAAACTGATATATCGGTTTCGTTCAACGACAAAATCTCTGGCTCTCCCTCGGTGATCAGTATTGTATTTTCATAATGTGCGGAATTCGAGCCATCTCTTGTGACAACGGTCCAGTCATCTTCCAGAATCCAGATTTTCCAATCACCGGCATTTACCATCGGTTCAACCGCCAGCGTCATCCCCGGTCTCAGCTTAGGTCCTCGTCCAACTGGTTTAAAATTCGGAATCTGCGGTTCCTCGTGCAGTTTTGTTCCAATTCCGTGACCTACCAGATCCCTGACTATAGAAAAACCATAACTCTCTGCATATTTCTGGACCGCCGCCGAAATATCATGAAGATGATTACCCGGCACCGCCATCTTGATTCCCTCAAAAAAGCTCTGCTTTGTAACCGCTATCAACTGTTCCGCCTCTTTGCTTATCTTTCCCACACCGTGGGTTCTTGCTGCATCCGAATGATATCCTTCATAAATAACTCCTGCATCCAGGCTGACGATATCGCCCTCCTCGATCTTCCGGGAGTCCGTAGGAATTCCATGAACCACCTCGTCATTTACAGACACACAGATGGAGGCGGGATATCCTTCATAGTTCAGGAAAGAGGGAACACAGCCTGCCTTTCGGATCAGTTCCTCCCCCTTGCGGTCGATATCCAGCGTTGTAATACCTGGTGCGATGATCTCCGCCAATTTATTGTGTACATCAGCAAGAATCTTTCCTGCCTCTCTCATGAGTGAAATCTCACGCTCTGATTTAATCGTTATTGCCATGACAATCTCCATTTCCGCATTCTAAAGCATGACCTCCTGGATATCCGGCATTTCGCTTTATCCTAATTTCTGTGCATGCTTTCTGCACATGCCAAGTTGCGCACGCAACTTGCGATAAGTTCCTCAGAACTTACTTTATCCAAATTACTTAGTTTCCAGAATCTTCACAATGGCATCAAATACATCCTGAAGGTCAACCGTTCCATCTACTTCTTTCAAGATTCCTTCTTTATTATAATAGTCGATCAAAGGCTGAGTCTGGTCATGATATACCTCCAGACGCTGCTTCACAGTCTCTGGTTTATCGTCATCACGAAGGATCAGCTCGCCTCCACAGGCATCACAGACACCCTCTTTCTGGGTCGGGTTATACTTAATATGATATGTTCCACCACAGGCTACACATGCACGTCTTCCTGACATTCTGCGGATAATATTTTCATCGGGAACCTCAACATTGATGGCAAAGTCCATCTTCTCACCAATCTTAGCAAGTGCTTCTGTCAAAGCCTCTGCCTGTGGAATGGTTCTTGGGAATCCGTCCAGAACGTAACCTTTCTTTGCGTCATCCTGAGCCAGGCGGTCTACCACCAGATCCACCACCAGTTCATCCGGCACTAAAAGTCCCTGATCCATATAAGTTTTCGCCTTCTGGCCAAGCTCAGTATTCTCTTTGATATTAGCACGGAATATATCTCCCGTGGAAATATGGGGAATACCGTATTTTTCTGAAATCTTCTTTGCCTGAGTACCTTTGCCGGCACCCGGAGCTCCAAGCATAACTATCTTCATAAAGAAACCTGCCTTTCTTTTTTCTTTCATTTTTATAAAAAGGGGTAAGCAGCCACACGAAAAAACAAAATTGATTTTTCGCTGGCTGATCCCCTTTTAAGATATATTGCGTCGATTTTTGTAAACTCAGTTCCCCAAAAATCCCTTGTAGTTTCGTACCAGCAATTGGGATTCCAACTGTTTTAGTGTCTCGATCACAACACCTACGATAATGATCAGAGAAGTACCTGTAAAGGATACATTGGCACCAAAAACACCTGAGAATACGATAGGAAGAACACACACAATAACCATTGCCACTGCGCCGATAAAGATGATACTATTCAGCACATTGTTCAGATACTCAGTGGTCGGTTTACCCGGCCGGATACCTGGTATGAATCCACCCTGCTTTTTCATGTTGTTGGAAATCTCAAGGGGATTAAAGGTTACTGAGGTGTAAAAATATGCAAAGAAGATCACAAGGGCAATATATACCAGCAATCCCAATGAATACTTAAACTCTCCCCAGGAAGTGATATTACACCAGCTGCTCTGATTACATACCTTGATCAACTTCTGAATCAGGCTGGCGCCGTCACCGGATGCCGGCTGGATACCTGCAAAGCTGGCGATAACAACCGGAAGCTGCAGCATGGAACTGGCGAAGATTACCGGGATAACTCCCGCTGTATTTACCTTCAGTGGGATGTGGCTTGACTGTCCGCCAAACATCTTCCTTCCCTGCATTTTCTTGGCATACTGAACTGGAATCTTTCTCTCGCCATCCTGAAGCAGTACGATAAATAAGAACATCGCTATAATGATTGCAAGAATGATAACCGCAGCAAGGACTGCATTGGTAACGTTCCCTGCGCCCTTTACAAACTGATTATATAGTGTGATCAGGTCGCTTGGAATACGTGCCACAATGTTGATTAACAGGATAATGGAAATACCATTTCCAATTCCCTTCTCCGTAATCTGTTCTCCCAGCCACATAAGGAATGCTGCTCCGGCTGTCAGTGCTACGACTGCGATGATAACCGGTGTATAGCCCTCTTCTGTGAAAAGCTTCTGGTTACGGAATCCGATGATGATAGCCACACCTTCAATAATCGCCAGCACGATGGAAAGATATCTCGTATATTCATTGAGCTTTTTCCTTCCATCCTCACCATCCTTCTGCATCTCCTCCAGGCGGGGGATCGCGATGGTAAGAAGCTGAATGATAATGGATGCTGTGATATACGGCGTAATGTTCAGTGCAAAAATAGACATTCTTGTAAAGGAACCACCAGTCATAACATCCAGGAAACCGAGTGCCTGGTTGTTGTTAAACAAATTCTGGATAACAGCAGTATTTACACCCGGAATCGGAATATTACACCCAATACGTACAACAATAAGCCCCATAAAAACAAACAAAAGTTTATTACGGATCTCTTTTGTCTTAAACGCATT
>JAAVZE010000025.1 GCA_022791495.1 Eubacterium sp. | reverse complement strand
CAATGATTACATGAATATGGTGGAGCAGGCGTCTGGAGATGTGAATGCTGCGATGGAACAGTGCAGCCAGGATGCGGAGCAGATCACAAATCTCACGATGACAGTCAGTGAGCTGGCAGATGAGACCAGAGAGGCAGCAGAGCAGATCAGCAGCATTGAGAATAAGATAACGGAGAGTACCAGGCTGCTTTACAAGGGGCTGAATACAGGAATCACCATGCTTACGAATCAGGAGTTGATCGAAATTCTTGAATCTGCCAAACAGGCACATATAGACTGGGCAGGGAAAGTTTCCAGTATGGCAGATCAGATGAAGATACTTCCTCTGCAGCTGGATCCCAATAAATGTGCCTTTGGACATTTTTATAATGCCATCACGATACAACATCCGCAGCTGGTGGAGGACTGGGGCAGTCTGAGTGAGGTACATAAAAGATTTCATACCCTGGGAAGGCATGTTATCGATGCCATCGGCAGCGGTGATACAGAGAAGGCAGAGAAAGAGAGCAGAGAGGCGGAGAGTCTTTCCAAAGAGATCGTCAAAGCGCTGGAGGCGATGTGTCAGAAGATTGAGGCCATGAGCGAACAGGGACAGGATGTATTCTGATAGCGGATAAATTAGCTGGCCAGGCGGCGCAGAACAGAATTCAGATTTGTGCCGTCAAATTGGTGCCATCGAGCTAAGAAAAGGGAGCCTTAGCAGAGCTCCCTTTTCGTTTTAACACATTATTTTGCTTTTAGTTTCATGGTTTGTTTTATCCCAGTCTTTTTCTTGCATAACTTTTTATATGCAGACAGCTTCTTTTTGCTGCAGGTGATGACTGCTTTCTGGTGAATGCCTTTGAATGCGTTTTTGCCAATGCTGCGGATATTTTTGCCGATGTAAATCGATTTTAATCTTTTGCATTTGGCAAAGGCATTGCTGCAAATAGCAGTTACCCGAAAGGCAGTTCTTTTTCCGTTTATCGTGAAAAACACTTTGTCGGGTATAGAGGTCTTTTTTATAGTTTTTTTGACTGGCCGTTTATAGGATACTTCTTTTTTGCTTATATTTGTGATCTGATATTTCGCCCGTCCAATCGTTACAACAGACCCTTTTTTTAGAGAGGAACCGGATCGCTTTGGTGCAGGCGACATGGACGGAGAAGCAGCCAGAGCTGTTTGACTATGGTCAGATGCCGGCGGAGAAGGCACTGGTGTGGAGGGGGGTGAAGGCGGAGTAGTGGGAGCTGGCGGTTTCTCATAGGCCCGTCCCAGGATTCCTACCAGATCTACAGAGAGAGCACCATCTATTACTTCAATAGTTACGGAATGTGTTCCGTAGTCAAGTCCGCTCAGGGAATAGATCATATTCATATCATCCGCTGTCTGGGTCACAGCATCTTCGGATATAACTGTACCGTCCACGGTAACACGAAGAGTGGCGCTTTTTTTTGTTCCGGAAAGGATTTCCAGGCCGGTGCCTGAAAATGTATAGGACAGTGTTGCCCCCGGTCCTGTACTGGTGGACATGCTCCGCTGATATACATACATTCCCTGTCCATTCTGGTGGGACCATTGATCGTTGTATACGAGCTTGTCGTTCCGCTCCGCCGTCAGGTCATAGGTTTCCATATTGTCAAGCAGCTCAGAGTAATAAGGGATCCGCCCTTCAATTTTTGTGACGGTAAGGTTATCAAATTGTGTGAAGGTATAGGCGCTTCCCAGGGCAATCCGTCCGGCAGTGACCGGGCTTTCATCTTCGTAGGTCCCCACCAGGGTGTCATTGATGTAGGCACGGATGATATGTTCATCTCCTTCAAGAGCGAGTCGGTTCCATACATCTGCCCCGGTCTGGAAATGATCCTCTTCTGCCACTGAGCCAGAGAGGACTACCTTGCTTTTGCGGTACAAGTTCCACTCACCTGACGCAGATACCTTCAATGTATAGCCGGAACTTTCTTCGATCTTATGGGAAGCTCCAGTTTGTCGGATGGAAACTGCCCCATAAGGAGAGTTTGTCTCTCCTTCAAAACATACATCGACAGCGGCAGTGTAATTCAGCCAGCGGAAATCCCCGATGGCAACCACCGGGTCACCGGCATTCCATGCACCTCCCACGCCATATTCATCTTTATCCAGCTGCTGACGCAGTACATAGTTCCCTGATTCCGTCTTATAAGCTTCAAAGGCGCCGTTAATCGTGTGTGTATAGCGCGCCATGGCGCCTGTGTCTCCGCCCCGGGAAGTAATATAGTCTTCGGTCTCTCCGGTAAAACCTCCCTTGCCATCCAGAACTGGAACGGTCTTACCGGTGTAATTAAAATCGTCTGCATACAGGAAAGGGTCTGATACATCAGAAACACTTCCCGTACAGTCCGTATCCAGCACAGAGCGCTCCCCCTCTACCGGTAATGGTGTGGTATGCTCTTCACTTTCGGATACATCCAGCGTCGTCACGGTAACGATAGAATATGGTTTAACCGATACCCGGTAGGTTCCATCCTCATCTGCCAGAACCGGACCGGCGTATTTCATATAATTTTTGTTGAACGCACTGGTCTCATCGGCGGCGCTTGTTTCCCAGATATACAGATCATTTTTTTCTTCCATATTCATATTTTTTATATGTATGTCATACTGCATTTCGTATTCGCTGTCGTTCACGATGACAGTGGAAAAGTGATCCTTTGCCGGGGAGGCCAGGGTCATATAATTTTCACCGCCGTTCCGTCCGTCTACGGGATTGGTTCCCGCCGCGGAGGATTTGCTTGCCTCCGGAATGGCACGCCAGATCCCGGCGGTGTTTTGTTCATTTTCCCAGCCGGTTTTTGCAAATTTGCTCAGATGCGCCAGTACAAGAAGGCCTGCATCGTAGTGCATCCAGCCGGACCAGGGGTCCCTTGCGCTCACCAGCTCTTTGAAGGAATACTGACCACCCTCGTAGAAAGAGCCGATAGCGGGCTGGTAGATGACATGGGAACGCCGGGATTTTACGAAACCTTTAATGAAAGTATTTCCCATTTCGAGGCAGCTCCCGGCTCCGCCGATACCGGTTCCGGCAACGGATGGGCTTTTCATATTGTTAGAAGGCCGGAATGCAGAATTTGAAAAGGTGGCCTGTGCCTCACTGTTCCAGACTTCCTTATCCATCTGCTCAGCCAGCCAGATCATCCCTCCGTTGGCGTCGTCATAGGGGCTGTAGTGGTATCCCACCACAGACACGGCATTGAAAAAATCTTTGTCGGCCTTTAATTGTTCCGTCACGGTGGAAGATACGGTGCCCGCCTCGTCGGAGACGATGAGTTTGATCTTCTGGAATAAACTGCGGGCGGTATCGTCTGGTATCGTCTGTTTTGTTTCAGAAGCGATCCAGTCCGCAAACTTTTTCGTAAAAGTGACATCGGTCTTATTGCGCCATCTTTCGTTTATGTTTGGGTTGATGTAGTCTACCATAAAACCATATTTTTCATAGGCCTGTAAAATGGTTTCTTTATACCATGTATAGATATCTTCATCTGTTTTTACCCAGGCGGGCTGATTCCAGCGAAGTATACTCACTTTTACACCAGGGTTGATCTTTTTGGCATCCGCCGCCAGCTGCCAGCCCGGGTTGCGGCTTACATTTGCCATTTCTTCGCGGCTTCGTTTGGTGGCAGATTCAGGACCAGTGGAATTGTTGCAGTCATTTCCCATCTCCAGTTTTACATGATTCATGATCGGATATTCCCCGCCGAACAAATACTGCAGGAGCCGGGCATAGGCTTCTGGATTTTCCGCTTTATAATCCATCAGGAGATCACTTGTGGAATTACCGCTCAGTAGTCCAAAGCCTTTAAAGGTCAGTCCGTTGACATTTTCGGTTTGGATCTGGTCTCCGTCCACGGTGACACTTCCCCTCCGTACACCTGCCGCCCTTGCTGCAGTGTCTTTCCGAGCAGCTTCCGCGGCACTGACAGCTGCCGGTTGAGTCAGAAAGACATATCCCATCATAAGTGAGAATATAAGCACTCCCGCACAAATTTTATTTATACTTGTTTTCATTCAAATGCCTCCTTCTTTTGATCTTTGTATCCTAATCATATTAAGAAAAGAGATGGAAAACAATCTGAAATTATTCACAAAATCCTAAAATATGAACATCAGAGGATTATGGGAGTCTTTGATTTACGGTACTGGCTTGGGGAAATTCCCTCGTGTTTTTTGAAGACCATCCCAAAGTACGCAGGGTCTTCGTATCCTGTCTGTCTGCCGATCTCCGCGATGCTTTGGTTTGTATTGCAAAGCAGTACCTTTGCCTCTAATATCCGTTTCTGTGTCAGATATTCCATTGGCCGCATGCCGGTCTCTAAGCGGAACACACGGCAAAAATGCTGTGGGGATATGTGGCACAGGCTGGCAAGCTCCCCCAGGCTGATATCCCTGTCATAATGTTCATTCATAAAAATAAGCCCGGCATCAATTACACTGTTTGGACAGGCATTGTCGGTATCGAACAACAATGCCCGCCGGACAGCCATAATATATTCATAAATCAGCAGGGAGCATTTTTCATTTCCGCGGATAGGATCTCCGGCAGAAGCATAAATATTTTCAAATACTTTTTTGATTGGCTGAATATCTGCCGCTTTCCTGCAAATAAAGGAGGGAAATTCCAAATCCTGCATCAAGTGCCGCAGGTTGTTTCCCTGGAAGACAACCCAGCTGGTTGTCCAATTGCCATCCACCGGGTAATATTCGTGAGGAATACCGGGCATGATATAAAATACACATCCCTCTTTAAGTCGCAGGGACTGGTTTCCGACATATAACTGCCCCTCCCCCTCCCGGGTAAACAAAATTTGGTGGGAGTACAGACCGTGGCTGCGAATGATATGATTTTCAGGAGAAGATATGCCGACACCTGTCAGGTAAAAGGGAAAACAGCGTTGATTTCCGATTACTGGGTAAATTGCATCCTGCATAAAAGCCTCATTTCTGTGTATAAGCTGTTAGGAGATGTTCAATTGCTTTACACGATTGTCTCTTACAATATTATAAATGATTACCTTGCAAAAAAGCAAATTTTTAATATTATTAGCACTCAAGCTTGACGAGTGCTAATAATTGTGATATAACAAGGGTGACAGGTTAAATCTTTTGGAAAAAGAGAGGGTGACAGTGTGAAAAATAAATTTTTCACACGGCACTTTGTGTCTGCGCGCTGCAAAGCCATAGCATGGCTTGACACAAAGTTGCTTAATGCGTAAAAAGCAGCGCAGAAATGAGGAATATGATGAACATTACAAAATTTACACAAAAATCGGTAGAGATTCTGAACAGCCTGGAAAAGATCGCTTATGATTTTGGCGCCCAGGAGATCGTTCAGGAACATCTGCTCTATGGTATGCTGACCGTAGAAGACAGCCTGCTGAAAAAGCTGATTGAGAAAATGGAGATTGACAGTGATGTCTTTCTGGCCCAGGTGGAGGGACTGGTCAGAAAGCGGCCGCAGGTGAGCGGTGGGCAGGTTTATATCGGCGATGAATTGAATAAGGTTCTGGTATACGCAGAAAATGAGGCGAAGGCGCTGGGGGATGAGTATGTTTCTGTGGAGCATTTATTTCTTAGCCTGCTGCGAAAGCCCTCCCGCCCAATCAAACAGCTTCTCGGTGATTTTCGGATTGACAGGGAGAGGTTTCTTCAGGCGCTGTCGAAGGTCCGGGGAAACCAGAAGGTCACCACAGACAATCCGGAGGCAGTATATGACAGCCTGAACAAATACGGCTATGATCTGGTGGAGCGGGCAAGAGAGCAGAAACTGGATCCTGTGATCGGCAGGGATTCGGAGATCCGGAATATGATCCGCATCCTTTCTAGAAAGTCGAAGAATAATCCTGTGCTGATCGGTGAGCCTGGTGTCGGCAAGACAGCGGCAGTGGAAGGACTGGCACAGCGAATCGTCCGGGGAGACGTGCCGGATGCACTACGGGATAAGCAGATTTTTGCGCTGGATATGGGCGCCCTGGTGGCGGGAGCGAAATACCGGGGAGAATTTGAAGAGAGACTGAAAGCGGTATTGGAAGAGGTCAAAGAAAGTGACGGAAGGATCATACTATTTGTAGATGAGCTCCATACCATCGTGGGTGCCGGCAAGACGGAAGGGTCTATGGATGCCGGTAATATGCTCAAGCCAATGCTGGCAAGAGGAGAGCTTCACTGTATCGGGGCCACCACGCTGGATGAGTACCGGATGTATATTGAAAAAGATGCGGCACTGGAGCGGAGGTTTCAGCCGGTACTGGTGGATGAGCCGACGGTGGAGGATACCATATCTATTCTGCGTGGTCTGAAAGACCGGTATGAGATTTTTCACGGAGTGAAGATCATGGATGCGGCGCTGGTGAGTGCGGCAGTGCTTTCGGACCGCTACATCTCCGACCGTTTTCTGCCGGATAAGGCCATTGATCTCGTGGATGAGGCATGTGCCCTGATCAAGACGGAGCTGGATTCCCTGCCCACAGAGCTGGACGATGTGAAGCGGCATATCATGCAGCTGGAGATCGAAGAAGCTGCTCTGAAAAAGGAGACCGATAATCTCAGCCGGGAGCGGCTTAGCGTTCTTCAGAAGGAGCTGGCAGAGCTGCGGGAAGAATTTGCCGGCGCGAAGGCAAAATGGGATAATGAGAAAAATGTGGTGGAACGGATCCACACGCTGAAAGCAGAGCTGGAAGAGGTCAACAACCAGATCGAGGTGGCGAAAAATAACTACAATCTGGAAAAGGCGGCAGAACTTCAGTACGGGGATGTACCCCGTATCATGCGACAGCTCAGTGAGGCGGAGGAGCGCGCCAAGGCAAGCGACCAGTCCATGGTGCACGAGCGGGTGACCGAGGAAGAGATCGCTAAGATCGTGTCCCGCTGGACCGGAATCCCGGTGGCCAGGCTGACGGAGTCTGAGAGGAATAAGACCCTGCATCTGGCGGATGCCTTACATGAAAGGGTGGTGGGCCAGGAAGAGGGAGTCACGAAGGTGACGGAGGCGATCCTGCGCTCCAAGGCAGGCATCAAGGATCCGGGTAAACCGATTGGTTCCTTTCTGTTTTTAGGTCCTACCGGCGTGGGAAAGACAGAACTTGCCAAAAGCCTTGCACAGAATCTTTTTGACAATGAGCAGAGTATCGTCCGCATAGACATGAGTGAATATATGGAAAAGCACTCGGTATCCCGCCTGATCGGAGCCCCTCCGGGATATGTAGGTTACGAAGAGGGTGGTCAGCTGACGGAAGCAGTCCGGAGAAAACCCTATTCGGTGGTTCTTTTTGACGAGATCGAAAAAGCGCATCCCGATGTGTTTAATGTATTTCTGCAGATTCTGGATGACGGTCGGGTGACGGATTCCAAAGGAAGGACGGTGGACTTTAAGAATACGATCCTGATCATGACTTCAAACCTGGGTGCCGAATATCTTTTAGAGGGGATTGACGAAGAGGGAAACATCCAGCCAGAGGCGGAACAGATGGTGATGGAACGCCTGCGGGCCAGTTTCAAGCCGGAGTTTTTGAACCGCCTGGATGAGGTCATCATGTTTAAACCGCTGACCCGCGAGAATATCCGTGGTATCATTGACCTTCTGGTGGCAGAGCTGAACCGCCGACTTGCCGACCGGGAACTCTCGGTGGAGCTGACGGAGGGAGCTAAACAGAAGGTTGTGAAAAATGCCTATGAACCCGCATATGGCGCCAGACCACTGCGGCGATACATTCAGAAAAATGTAGAAACTCTTCTGGCGAAAAAGATCCTGGCTGATGAGATACATGCAGGGGAAACTTTTGTGATTGACGAAGGAATGCTGTAAGGAATCACAAAAAACACAGAGGATCAGGGGTTAGACCATTACCCCTGATTCTTTGTGCCTTTTAAGGTATGCCTTCAACCGGCTATTTGCAGAATTGCTTATCGAAATCCGGGTTAAATGCGTAGAAGTTTTTGCTGTTCAGACTATCCTGGATCAGACGCAGGCTCTCACCGAAACGCTGATAGTGCACAACTTCACGCTCTCTTAGGTATTTGATGGGATCACAGACTTCTGGATCTTTTACAAGACGGAGAATATTGTCGTAGGTCAAACGCGCTTTTTGCTCTGCTGCTACCTGGTAAGGATAACGCGCGGGAATTTGACATCAAAGATTGACAATGCTATTTCATTAAGGTACACTTAAATTGATATCTTAAACTTACGTGTACCTTAAAAGGAGGCTGAAGGATGAAAAAAAGCATTATGAGAAAAGCTGCATGGGCGATGGCAGGCGCACTGATGTTTACAAGTGTGTTGGGAAGCAGTATTGTGTCACAGGCAGCACCAAAGACGAAAAAAATCGTCATGAACAAAAAGAAGGTCACATTAAAAGTTGGAAAAACCTTTAAATTAAAAGTAAAAAAGGTTAATCCTGCAAAATCAAGCAAAGCGGTAACTTATAAATCAAACAAAACAAAAATAGCAACTGTGTCAAAAAAGGGTGTGATCAAGGCAAAGAAAGTTGGAAAAGCAAAGATCACAGTGGTTTCAAAGAAAAACAAGAAAGCAAAAGCAACGGTAAGCGTAGTAGTCAAGAAGGCTGATGCTAAGCCTAAAGTACCTGCTGTGACAGCCGTGCCGGCGGTAAGTGCGACACCAGGGGTAAGCACAGCACCAGGGACAACGCCTTCTGTAACCCAGGCGCCGGGGGCCAGTGCAACACCAGAGTCCAGTTCAAAGCCGGGAACCAGTGCGACACCACCGAGAACGCAGACTCCAAAACCACCAAAGACAGCTACACCGTCGCCGACACCAAAATATGAAGAACCTGAAGAGACGGCGCCGCCAACTAACTTTGTTGATCTGACGTCCGATGATTCATATCATAATGAATCTCCAGAGGGAGCAACTGTTGTAAAAAATGAGGATGGTTCCCTTACTGTAACATTTACACAGCAGTGGGCTGCAC
Source organism: Eubacterium sp. (assembly GCA_022791495.1). Lineage (GTDB taxonomy): Bacteria > Bacillota > Clostridia > Lachnospirales > Lachnospiraceae > Eubacterium_F. The sequence continues at coordinate 15,707 of JAAVZE010000025.1, read as the reverse complement.
TTAATTTCTACCTGCCGGATAACGCTCAGATTTATTACAGCGCTTACAAGTCTGTTGCTCTTACGTACACCAGCAGAGGTGGAGATCTCGGTCATGCGCTGTATGATGTGGATACGATAGTAGGAGGTTCCCAGGCAGGAGATGGTGAAGTAGGGAAACATCCGGACTGGGGTCAGAAAGTTGTGGAGACTGCGGAAGAGAGTACACTGATCTTTCCTGTGACATCAGAGTGTGCAGGGGGATGTATCCGTGGATTGCAAATATTTAATCCTAATGCAACTACAGCAGATAATCCTATCGAGATCACGATTAAAGCAATTGTATTCAGTGTCAAAGAAAATCCGAGTCTGGACGACCTGAAACCGCCTGTCAAACCGGAGCCGAGTGATAATGTTACGATCGAATCTGCCCCGACGGAGATGGCGGTGTCTGAGACTGCTGATATAACCGCAGCAGTAAAAGAAGGCACCATTGAGAGTGTTAAATGGGAGGTAGAGGGCGATGCCGTAACGATCGCAAAAGATGATGAGATTAAAACTGTTCTCACTGCTGCAAAGGCTGGGGAAGCGAAAGTATCGGTGACTGTAACAGTGAAGATTGGAGATAAAACAGAAACGAGAACAAAAACCGTAACGATTCAAGTAAATAATCCTGCCAAAAAGGAATAGCAAAATTTAATTTATTATGAAATGAAATGTCGGGGTGCATAGTGCCCCGGCATTTTTGCGTACTATGGGAACCCCCTTTTTCATACTATGTATAAAGAAATATAGATGCAGGAGGCCAGAGATGCGCATCAAAAACCAGGATTGTATGTGTGAATCTGTTTTTAAAGGTGCAGTAGACGAGGAGATCAGATCCAGGTATATACAGGTCTTAGTAAAATATATCATGCAGCAGGAAGAGAGTAAGAGGATGTGAGGGAGAGGAAGTTAAATACGATGGCAGAGCGACCAATGGCAGCAATATATGCGAGATTATCCGAAGAGGACAGAGTAAAGAATAGTGGGCAGGGTAGTAGTGCGAGTATCATAAATCAAGTTATGTTATTGAGACAGTATGCGGAGCAGATGGGCTGGGATGTGTATGAATGCTATACGGATGATGACTGGGCGGGGGCAGACAGAAGCCGCCCTGCATTTAACCGGTTGTTAAGGGATGCTGAGCAGGGCAGGTTTAACATTGTCTTATGCAAAACCCAGAGTCGTTTTACTCGTGAACTGGAGATGGTTGAGAAATATATCCATAGTCTGTTTCCCCTCTGGGGCATTCGTTTTGTGGGAGTTGTGGATAATGCAGATACCAGCGTAAAAGGGAATAAAAAATCCCGTCAGATCAATGGCCTGGTAAATGAGTGGTATCTGGAAGACATGTCAGAAAATATTAGGGCAGTTCTCACCACAAGACGACAGGAAGGTTATTATATTGGTTCTACACCCTTGTATGGATATCGCAAGGATCCAGAGAGAAAGGGGCATCTGATCGTGGATCCGGAAGCTGCCGAAGTTGTGAAACTGATTTACCATTCATTTGCTAATGGCATGGGAAAAACGGCTATCGCAAGAATGCTTAACGAGAGGGGGATTCCGAATCCCACAGAGTATAAAAGGCGAAAAGGAATGATAAAGAAAGTGCCGCGGCATAAGGCAGGAACTCTCTGGAAATATTTTGCCATTGCTGATATACTGGGCAATGAGATGTATATTGGAAATCTCGTACAGGGTAAATATGGAAGTGTTTCTTATAAGACGAAGAAAAATAAGCCAGTACCCAAAGAGAAGTGGATTCGCGTAGAACAAACACATGACCCCATCATTGACAAGGAACTCTGGTATATGGTTCAAAAGATGATCCGGGAGAGGGCAAAGCCTTTTTCGACAGGGGAGGTTGGAGTGTTTGCCAAAAAAGTGAGATGTAAGCATTGTGGATATATCATGCGTTCCGGGAAAGGGCGTGGCAGACACTATCTGATTTGTAGCAGCAGGCATGTGGCGAAGGATAGCTGTATAGGCTCATTTATTTATGTGGATAAATTAGAAGAGATTGTCCTTGAGGAAATGCGGAGAATCAATGATAAGTTTTTGGATGAAAAACTTCTGGAGGATAAAATCGTCATCAAAGAGACCACGGATGAGGATATAGAAAAATGGAAACACCAGTGTAGTCATCAGAGACATAGAATGGACTGGATAAACTCCGCAATTAAAAATCTGTATCTGGATAAAGTAAAGGGCGATATCGATGCGGAACAGTTTCAGTTGTTATACCGCGAGCTGGATTCGGATGTAGAAAATGCAAAATTTGCGGTAAAGCAGCTGGAGCAGAAGATAGAATGTGTTCATTCCCAGAGTGGCAGTCAAAAAGATAAGAGTGAGATTGTCCGAAAGTATGTAAATCCCTCTGAACTCAACCATTCAATGGTAGAACAGTTCATTGATCACATAGAAGTTTCCAGGCGTGATCCAGAGACAAATAGGATAAATATAGAGATCCACTGGAACTTTTGAAAGATCCGGTGGATCCCTTGAGATTCGGATTAGTTTCGCGCCGCATGCAGGATCTGTTCCAGATCAGCGATCAGCTCCTTGGAAAATTCCTCTGCTTCCTTGTAAATCTGACCAGCCTCCGAATAGGAACCGCTGTTTATTGCCTCGATGATGGTGGAGCCGTACTGGTGGAATTTTCTATGTTTCATTTCCAGTGCTTCCCATATTGGCATAATAATTGGAATTCGGGGTTTTACAGAGTAGTAAAAATGCCCGAATCCACATTTTGTGGAATCCAGCTGTAACGGTGTTACATTGTGGGTCTCAACCATATTTCTCAGATTATTGAGCCATGTACGATGGGCGGTAATGGCATCTCTGACATATTTGGCAAATTCTTTATTTTCTAAATGAAAGAAAGCGTCTTGTGACAAGAGTCCCATCTGCTTCGCGGTGGCATCCAGAGTTTTCTCAATGCCAATGACGGGCTCTACCGCTTTTTTCAGATCAGCACTGACCTGATTCATAAAGCCGGTGCTGTTCCTGAGCTGATTTTCCATCTCATTCATGGAACTGCTGATGTTCTCGCTTACTTCAGCGATCGAGTGAATGGAATCATTGACTCTGGAAACACTCTGCTGGCTCTCTCTGTTCAGATCCCACACATAGTTAATCTTCTTGGACATAGCTTCCAGTGACTCAACAGTATTAGAGGCACTTTGTACGCTTTTTTCAGAAGCTTCTTTGATAGTATCTACAAACTGCTCCATATTACTGGTTAGTTTCTGTGTTTCCCCGGCTAATGTGCCAATTTCCTCCGCCACAACAGCGAAGCCTTTTCCCGCCTCCCCGGCTCTTGCTGCTTCAATCGAGGCATTTAATGATAACAGGTTCGTCTGCAGAGAGATGGCATTGATTCCTGCAATAACATCGCTTATGTACTCCAGCACCTGTAGCAGCTTATCCATATCTTTTTGTAATTCCAAAGAGATATCGATAGTCTGTCCGGAGAGATCCCGAATGGTTGTTAACTCGTTTTGTCCCTTCTGAATTTTCTCAAAGACATCATTGGTATCAGAAGATACCTTAACGATCGTATTTGTCAGCTGTTCATGCTGATTATTATTTCTTCCGCTGGCAGGATCTGCAGAAGAGCCGAAAATGGTCTCTGTAGCGTTTGCTACGTTGCGGGAGATATCAACTATTTTTTCTGTCTGATACTGCATGGTCAGGTCAAGAGAACTAATCTGCATAACGGCTTTGATGTTTTTCTCAAAAATTTCCCCAAATTGTTTTCTTCCACTTTGTAATCGCTCATAAATATCCTGTAGGTCAGGATCTTTCGTATAATCTGCTTCCTTCATTTCGGAAATTGCTTTTACAAGTGCAGCTTTACTCGTTTTAAGTGCCATTGGTCATCTCCTTTTTTCGATTTAATTCCCGCCAGCATGTTATGGACGCAAGTGCCTGTATTTTAGTTGATTATCTGCTGCGGGGGTTCTTCCCTGAGACAGTCCGGTGTATGCATCTGCATAACGGAACTAAGTATATACTTTCATAATAAGGGATTCTGTATATTTTGCAAGCTTTTTTTGAATTTTTTTAATGGTATTTTTGTGAAATTTTATTTTCATGTTGTTCTTATAGTGCAGCACCTTCTGCTGCCATATCTTCATGCAGGTCTGCCAGGGGATCCCCCGTAGACTGGATCATGGAAGCGCTCCATGGCTCACCGGAAGCTGCCTGAGGCCACAGACCAATGGTGTGATCGATATAATAGGGGGCAAAGCCCTGTTCCTGAAGCTCTTCGGCAGTGAGATTTTTCGTGAGCTGATGGACGATGGCGCATACAATCTCCATGTGCGCCAGCTCTTCTGTACCGGTATCGGTGACGGTATTGCTCCACGGTGGAATACCCGAAAATGCGGGGGTGCAGCATATTGAAAAAACAGAGTCTGGTTGATTGGACGTGTGGAAGAAAACATCTTTATATACGGAAAGCCGATACATGGCGCTCTCATAAGTTTCTATACTCATAATAACCATATCTCCATATCCATTTTTTGTTATATAAATAGGTTCTTTGATTTGTGGCATTATTGAAAAATGGGTCCTTTTTATGCACTTTTGTAGAATCATACTGGAGTTTTTTGCTTTATAATGTTATAATAAGGATATGTTATTTCTTATATTGACATGTATCATGAAGCATATTAATATATCAATATAAAGATGTTGCTTATTTTATGAAAGTGTAGCAGTTATCAGCAAATACAGGAGGGAAGAAGATGTATCATTGCCATATTCATTTTTATTTTGCAGGTCATCCGTGCAGAGCCTTTGAGATCGTAAAGGAAATGTCCCCGCTTGTACCGTTTACCCACGAGTTTTCGGAAAGTGACAGACTGGAGGAGAAGCTGACAGTCCGGGCAGATGTGATTCTGGTCAGTTTACAGGGAATGGATGCAAAGGAAGCATTGCAGAAGTTGATTTCAAAAAGGAAAGAGAACGCTGAGATCATTTTGCTTGCGGACAAGGAACAGATCCGGGTTCTGTCAGATAATCTTTCAGAGATTACGGATATATGGACAATGCCGCTGTCAGAAGCGGAGATTCATTTCCGGTTTCTGCGATGGCAGCAAACTTATAAAATGAGTAGGGATTTTTGGGAGACAAGTCATTTTCTGGAGGCGACGATTAACAATATTCCAAACCTGATCTGGTATAAGGATAAAGATGGCGTTCATGAGAAGGTAAATGACAGTTTTTGTCAGACGGTAGGCAAGACCAAAAAACAGGTAGAAGGACGCCGTCACGCATATATCTGGGACGTTGAGGAAGATGATCCGGCGTGCATAGAATCTGAGCGTGAGGTAATGACGAGGGAAAAAACGTACGTATCTGAGGAGACGATCAAAACCGGAGAGGGTATGCGGCAGCTTACCACTTACAAATCACCATTATACAATTTGGATGGTAGTGTAATGGGAACAGTGGGCGTTGCTATAGATGTGACAAAAGAACGTGAGTATGAGCAGGAGATTATGCGAAAGAACCAGTCCTTGGAAAAGATTTTCACTTCCATCGACTGTGGAGTGATGCTCCATACAGAAGACGGAAAGAAGATTCTCAGTGTTAACCGGGCGGCGCTTAAGATCCTGGGATATGAGTCCAAGGAGGAATTGGAGGCAGAGGGCTTTGATATGGTAGCCTCTTCTGTTGTGGAAGAAGACCGAACCAGGCTTCTGGAGTCCATAAAAGAGCTAAAAGAAGTGGGAGACAATGTAGGTGTGGAATACCGCGTGCGACACAAAAATGGGGATGTTTTACATATCATGGGCAATGTCAAATTGCTCGAGGAGGACGGCAAACATGTCTACCAGCGTTTCCTTCTGGATTGTACAGCCCAGAAGCAGCAGGAGAAGAAAAAGGAAAAACGTCAGCAGGAGCTGGTGCAGGCGCTGACTATCGATTACAATCTTGTCTGCTTCTTTGATCTTGATACCGGGAGGGGATTCCAGGTACAAAATGATCAAAATATGTTTGTGGATGCTTTTGATGAAAAACTATCTCTGGATGAGAGTATGACGCAGTACATAGAGACGTTTGTTCATGAGGATGACAGGGATATGCTGAGAGAGGCTTCTTCCAGAGGACTACTCATAAAAGAGCTGGAAGGAAAGAAAATGTACTCTGTGAATTACCGTATTATGAAAGAGGGTAAGATCAAGTATTTCCAGTTAAAGGTGGTTCGTGCGGGAACATGGAAGAAAAACCACGGTGTTGTTCTCGGATTTCATAGTGTGGACGCGGAGATTCGCAATGAGATGGAGCAGAAAAATCTGCTGGAGGATGCTCTTTTGCAGGCAAATCAGGCAAGCAAGGCGAAGAGTGTATTTCTTTCCCATATGTCTCATGATATCCGCACTCCGATGAATGCAATTATTGGCTTTACGGCTCTGGCGATCACTCATATAGAACAGAAGGAACAGGTAGAAGAATATCTTAAGAAGATCATGACATCGGGAAATCATCTGCTGAGCCTGATCAATGACGTTCTGGATATGAGCCGCATCGAAAGCGGCAAGATGCGTCTGGAGGAGAAACTCTGCAGCCTGCCGGATATTCTGCATGAACTGCGTAACATTCTGCAGTCCGACATCCGTGCCAAACAGCTGGAACTGTATCTGGATGCTGTGGATGTCATGAACGAAGAGATCTACTGCGACAAACTGCGGTTAAACCAGGTACTTTTGAATCTGCTGAGCAATGCTGTCAAGTACACGACAGCGGGTGGTATCGTCAGTGTGAGGGTGACAGAAAAGCCCGGGGCGCCTGCCGGTTATGCCAATTATGAGTTTAATATAAAAGATACCGGCATCGGTATGAGTGAAGATTTTGTATTACATATATTTGAGCCATTTGAGAGAGAAAGAACGACGACCATCAGCGGAATTGAGGGGACCGGTCTGGGAATGGCGATCACAAAAAATATCGTAGATATGATGAACGGTACGATTGATGTAAAGAGTGAGCTGGGGGTAGGGACTGAATTTACCGTTTCCTTTACATTCCGTCTCAGTTCAGAAACAAAAATCTATAATGAAATCCCAGAGCTGAAAAACTGCAGGGCGCTGGTTGTAGACGACGATTTTGATACATGCGATAACGTATCCTTTATGCTGGGGCAGCTCGGGCTGCGGGCAGAGTGGACCTTATCAGGAAAGGAAGCAGTGCTGCGCACCCGCCAGGCATCTATGCGTGGAGACCGCTACAGTGTATACATCATTGACTGGCTGCTTCCTGATATGAACGGTGTCGAAGTCACCCGGAGAATCCGGAAGGAGATGGGGGAAGATGTGTCAGTTATTGTGTTGACGGCATATGACTGGTCGGAGATCGAGAGTGAGGCGAAGGAAGCCGGTGTTACGGCATTTTGCAGTAAACCGTTGTTTATGTCGGAACTTAGCAGCTGTCTGAATTCAGTTATAAATGCAGAGGATATGGAAGCTGACGACGAGAAAGAGGATCTCCCAACAGGAAGGATCCTTCTGGCTGAGGATAATGAGCTGAATCAGGAAATTGCCGTGGCGATATTGGAAGAGGCCGGAATTAGTGTTGAGGTGGCTGGAAATGGCCAGATTGCCCTGGATATGCTGGCAAACTCAGAACCAGATTATTATCAGTTGATTCTCATGGATGTCAAGATGCCGGTGATGAACGGCTACGAAGCTACGAAAGCGATCCGGAAGCTGGAAAATAAAAAACTGTCGTCGATACCAATCTTTGCCATGACTGCCAATGCCTTTGAGGAAGACAAAAGAGAGGCTTTAAAGAGTGGGATGAATGGACACCTGGCAAAGCCCATCGACGTGGAAAAGTTGTTTAAGCTGTTAAAAAAAGTATTAAGCTGAAATATACAATTTGAATAAAGGAGGAACACTGAAAATGAAGGCAAAGAGACAAAAACGCCTGATTGGTCTTATTTGTGCACTGGTACTGATCATTACTGGTGTTTCCGTATACTGGCATCAGGAAATGAGTTATGCGGAGATCAGCCCGACTGCAAACCAGGCCGAGGGGCATGCAGAATCCGTGGAGATGAAGGAAGATTCCGTGGTTCCACAAGGGGCTGTTGGTTTTCTTTATCATGAGCTGGGAAATATAAATTCGGCGCTTATTCGATCCTACCGTGCATATTCCAGCGGTAAACTGTTAAATCAGTTAAGATCCATGCAGTATACATCAACAATAGAAGATGATACCAATGGAATTTCTTTGGATGTCACGGACTATGTGAAAACTGGCAAGCGGGGAAATGTATTTGGCGCTTCTCTGATGATCAATGTAGAAGACTGGTCAGCCACGGAAAATAAAAATAACAAAGCCTCCCTTTTCTTTGAGGTCAGAGACGCAGAGGGAACGGTTAAAAAAAGCTATCCCCTGGAGAGTGATGGCCCGGACGAGACCAGCAGTAATCTGACCAATGCGACATCTTCGCTGGGCGAGGGCTGGCTTGCTTCTCCGCTGACAGGAGAAGCTGCCATAGATTTTGAAGAGGAGGATGAGATCTTCCTCTGTACGAATCAAAAAAATAAAGTTCATTATTATACCAATGTATATCTCTGGGGTTATGTAGATACTTTTGTAAATGCTTCGGAAGCGTTTGTAACGACACCGCTTATGAACCAATCCGGTGACCAGATTACCTTTGCGGTATCGAATCTGACGGATACGGATATGGAGTTTATCTTTGAAGTTACCGATCAGGCAGATGGTCAACCGGTGGGAATGAATGAGTATACCCTTGCCGTTCCTTCTGGAACCGAAGAGACTCCCGTCGCTTTAAAGGCTGACAGCGCCAGTGTGATCACGATTCGGGACACCTTTGGAAAGGTATATGTAGATTCCAGACAGGTAGGAACCTGTGAATGGGTGGGAACCTGGACCAGCGCCCAGCTGACCGCATCGGGAGATTCACTTCCGCCGAAGGAACTGACAGACAGCACATACCGTCAGATCATTCGGACCTCTACGGGAGGAAGCCGTGTCCGCCTCACATTTTCAAATGAAAATGGAGAGAGTGAACTGGAAATAAGATCAGCACATCTGGCGCGGCAGATCGATGCAAAAAGTTCTGAGATCGATACATCCACTGACACAGTTCTCACTTTTGAGGGCAAAGAATCCGTAGTGATCCCGGCAGGTGGTACAGTTACCTCAGATGCTGTGGAGTATCCGGTGGAGGCATTGGAGCAGGTGGCAGTTACCACTTATTTTGGCAAAGTACCGAATACCATCACCAGCCATACCGGGGCGAGATGTCACAACTGGCTGGTTGCCGGTGACCATGTTTCCGACGTTATTTTGGGAGCTGCTGAGACTACTGTCAGCTGGTATTTTGTAGACAGCATGGATGTTCTTTCTCCTGAGAAAAATGATGCCATCGTATGTTTTGGTGATTCCATCACCGATGGTTATGGCTGTACAGTAAATAGATATGAGAGGTGGACCGATGAGCTGGCTCAGCTTCTCCAGCAGGAGGATGCCACAAAGCATTTGTCGGTTCTGAACAAAGGAATTGGAGGAAATGCTATCTTTGGCGGCAGTGGAAAGCCAGGAAAAGACAGGTTTGACAATGACGTGCTCAAAAAGGCAGGCGTAAAATATCTGATTATATTGGAGGGTGTAAATGATATCGGGTATTCCTCGGATATTGGTCTGGCAGATTCGATTATTGCAGAATACAAAACAATGATCGACAAAGCTCATGCTGCCGGGATCAAGGTCTACGGTGGTACGATCCTTCCGTTTAAAGGACATAGTTATTATTCCGTAGTCCGGGAGCAGATCCGTAAGAAAGTGAATGACTTTATTCTCTCGGATGATTCGGGATTTGACGGCACGATTGATTTTGCGGCTGCCATAGCGGATAGCAGCGATCCGGAGAAAATGCTTAAAAAGTATGCCAATGACAATCTTCATCCCAATCCTGCCGGTTATAAATTAATGGGACAGTTGGTATATGACACAGTATTCAAGGAAGGAGTGAACTAGAATGAGAGAATCATATAGAAAACCGCTGGCACTCTTCCTGGTCATGACAATTACGGTAGCGGGGATGACAGATTATCAAAGGGTGGATGCCAAGGCAAAAAAGAAAGTGAAAGAGATCACGGTACAGAAACCGGAAATATCTTCCCTATATCTGAAAAAGGGTGAAAAATTCCGGATTAAGTACAAGGTTAAGCCAGCGAATGCGTCAAATCGCAAGGTGGCATTTGCTACCAGCAACAAGAAAGTGGCAACGGTTTCTGCCAAAGGAGTGATCCAGGCAAAGAAGCCGGGTGCGGCGCAGATCACACTGAAAGCCAAAGATGGCAGCAGGAAAAAGGCATCAATACAGATTAAAGTTGTGAAAAAATTGAAACCAGTGAAAAAACTTTCTCTTAATAAGAAGAAAGCAACATTGTATTTGAATGGTTCTTCCAGTGAGAAGACACTGTCTCTAAAAGCCAGTGTAGCTCCTGGAAGCGCGACGGTGAAGAAGTTGGAATACCGTTCTTCGGACAACAAAGTTGCTTCGGTATCTAAGAAAGGGGTTGTAACGGCGAAAAAAACCGGCAAAGCTTCTATAACTGCCTATGCCGCGGATGGAAGGGGAGCGAAGGCGGTTTGCCAGATTGTAGTAGAAAATGCTCCGTCAAATACCAATGCTCCTCAGCCTCCTGGAACCTCTTCTGTACCAGCTCCGACACCGGAAGAACCGGCTGTACGCATAGGTACAAAAGTAGTAGTCACCACAGAGAATAATTTCAGAAGTTACGTAACCATTTCGATCCCTTTGCCTTCGGGTGTGAAAAAGAGTGATATTACTGGTTTTCGCATGGGTGTGGATTCTGGCACAGATCTGTCTCTGAGAATGTATGCTGGAAGTCAGAAGCAGACGGAGAAGGAATTGACTGCCCGCAGCACAGGTATCCAGGATGAAGTGACCGGAACCTCTTCTGTAAATGTGGATGGAAAAGTAATACCAAAGACCAGTCATAGATTGTCGATACAGGAATCCCAATCCTCCTGGGGCAAGGTAAAGGCAGGACAGCTCAGACTGGTAAAGATTCCAATGGATGAGAGGGCAAGAGCACTTCTCTCAGATTCCACTGAGGAAACGCTGGCGGTGTGTCTCTATGCTCATAACTGCAGGCCTCAGTATGGCTTTTATACCTTCCAGATCGAGGCGGGCGGTCAGCTCCATACGATACAGCTGGGAGCAGATAACGTAAAGGCTGTGGATGGAGCAAGCATTACATTTGAGAATTAGCGGGAACTTTTCATGAAGTTATAAAAATGTTGCAATTGAAGTAAAAATATGTTATATTAACGAAGTATCTTATCAGCAGTGCCTTAGTACTGCCAGCTCCCTGTTCGCGCAGGGAGCATTTTTTTTATCTGATTTATAGAATATATACAGTGTTTTGTCGAATTCTGTCGAACGGTTTTCTTTGCCAGTGGTATTTTTTTATGTTATATTTATTCTGTAATTTATTTGCAATAGCAAGTAGGAAGAGAGGAAAAATATGAAGAAGTATATAAGACAATTAGTGGCAGGTTTTCTAATATTTTGTATGATATTAGGTATGCTTCTTTGCGTCTCCCTTTTTGGTATGTCACCAAGGGTTATTCGGGCGGCAGTTAATGCAGACGGAAGCGTAGCAATTAATGAGGAGAATTTTCCAGATGAGAAGTTTCGTCATATCGCATCTCAATATGATATAGACAAGAATCAGATTTTAACTCTCGCAGAAAGAAGTGTGTTGAAGAATTTAACGCTTGAATATGTTGATCCGGTGTACTATCAGGACAAAACCGATTACGACTTGATTGCCTCTACCCTTTGTGGTCCTGGTACAGCAAAACCGGAGGAATTGCAAGTGTCCTGGCGTTCAGGGAAAGAAGATCACCAGACGTTGTCTGTAAAGGGGATCGAATATTTTCCAGAATTGCAGATTTATCGTGTGAATGGATATGATAAAACCGAGGGATCTTTAAAGAATAATTCTAAATTAAAGAAAATTATGATAGGTGTTGACGATTATGGCGGACAGACCACGTGGCCCTGCAAATGGGCCAATTGTTACAGACTGGGGCAGGATTTTCCTATGAAGCAGCTGGAAACCATACAAATCGGCCCTGCTTTTGAATGCTCGGATTTTTCGCTTCGGGAGGCCGTTAATTTAGAGGAACTACAGATCGGGGTTGGTAGTAAAGATCATATAGTAAATCCTTCACTGCTTGGCAGGATCGATTTATCTGCAAACAAAAAGTTAAAAAGAATATGGTTTCACGGTGTCAAGGTAAAGCGTCTGGATTTGAGTAAAAATACTAAAATTCAGGAAATCAAAATTGAAGGAAACAAATATTTTTATGATTTTTATAAGTCTGGGAAACGGGCGGGAGGATTGTATGCGGATGCGTCAGGTGCTTGCGAATTAAAGCTGCCCAAGAGCAATTCATTGAAAAAACTAGTGTACATGGCTAAGAATAAGAAACTGGATCTGACTCGTTGCAAGAAACTGTCATTACTAAAGGTTCCGTCTGGAGTGCAGGTAAAGTTTAATTTAAAATGGTACCAATCTTATGGAAAAAAGAAACTGACGCTGTATACCCGGGGAACGAAAACAAAGAAGAACATTGAAAAGAAGTCTGCCAAAAATATATTTATAAAAACAAAAAGAATGCCTGACCGATCCACTAAGAATGATAAGTATGACAGCCAGCCTTATATACATGGATGAAATAAATAAAAAAAGCAAAAGAAGGGTCTTTGGCCATTATTAAGAGGTGCGCGTCTCTCAGCCGCACCTTTTTTATCCTATAGGAAAGTTCTCAAAGTGCGGAGCGAAGAATCACTTGTGATTCTTCAAAGGTGCGCGTCTCTCAGCCGCACCTTTTTTACCATAACTTACCACTTGTTTTGACATTGCACCTCTATGTAAAATAAATATGGAGGTGTTAGAGATGGAAGAGCTGGATTCGGTATTCTGGATTAGAATTAATGGCGTATTTTATGGAAAGACAATCGAAGAAATAGCGTATTTTAAATCGATGTGGCCGTGGGTAAAAATGGTGGCTGTGGACGAAGAGTTTTGCTTCTGGGAATCACTGGCCCAGGTGCAGAAAAGAATAGAAAAGCAATCACAGGATTTTATACGTGTAAGCAGACGTTATTACATAAATGTGTGCTATGTTAAGGATTGTACGTCAAAGGAAATCAGAATGATGGACGGCACTGTAATTTCAGTAAATAGAAAAAATATGGAGTATTTTAGAGAGAAAGTGCATGAAAATAACGAATAACCAAAATCTTAATACCGGCCAGGCTGCTGCCTGGTCTTATTTTTTCAAAAATCAGCCTAAGGCAAAGTAAGCTGGCTTTTGGGGAAGGTCGAACTGCCTTAATAGTGCCAACTGGCTAAGTAATAAGGACATGTAAGGAAAGATCCTGCATATGATGTATAAAGCTGAAGCTGGATGGTTTATCATGAAAAAGGAAATATTCGTTCAGGCAGTTACATTTCATGAAAGTATTACAATCCCGATAGAAATGAAACAGTCTATTGATAGTCTTTTGAAAAGGGGAGTTTATAAGGAACTGCATCGTAGAAAAATGCTATCAGACGGACAGCTTGACATGTTATTAGCCTCCCATGATATGATCGGAGGCAGCACAGATGGAGAATAAACTGCGGGTTGCAGCATATGCGAGAGTATCTACAGAAAAGGACGATCAGGTCAATTCTTTAACCAGTCAGAAAAGTTATTTTGGGAATTATATCAGCAGCCAGAGTAATATGGAACTTAGTAAAGTGTATTTCGATGAGGGGATCAGCGGTACACAGACAAGGAAACGTGCTGGATTCAATCAGATGATAAAAGATGCTCTCAATGGCGAATTTGAACTTATTATGACAAAAGAGGTTTCCCGTTTTGCAAGAAATACAGTGGACACCCTTTCTTATACGAGGAAACTCAAAGAGGCGGGAGTCGGTGTGATCTTTACGATTGATCATATTGATACCCGCCAGAGTGATGGTGAACTGCGTCTGACAATTATGGCAAGTCTGGCCCAGGAAGAGAGCAGAAAGACCTCGGAACGTGTCAAATGGGGACAGCAGAGGCGCATGGAGCAGGGAGTGGTCTTTGGCAGGGATCTGCTTGGCTACAGGGTAAAGAAGGGCGTCCTGTCTGTAAACCCAGAAGAAGTTCCTGTTATCAAAGCTATATTTCATAAGTATACCAATGAGGGAAAAGGAACGCATGTCATTGCCAGGGAGCTGACAGAAGAAGGTCTTAGACCCAAAAGGATTTCTCTTTGGTCTGCCACGGTAATTCTCAGAATTTTGCGAAACGAAAAATATGTGGGGGATCTATGTCAAAAGAAAACATTTACGCCGGATTATCTGACGCACCAAAAGAAATATAACCGTGGCCAAGAAGAAAAGATTTATTTAAAAGACCATCACGAGGCAATCATTGACCGTGAGCTGTGGAACCGGACACAGGCAGAGCTGGAGCGGCGTTCCCTGTCAGCGGCGCAGAGCTCCAGGCACAGCAGCCGCTACTGGTGCAGTGGTAAAATCTGCTGCGGGGAGTGTGGAAGCCGCTTTGTCAGCAGAACAAAGAAATTAATGGTGGGTACATATAAGGCATGGCGGTGTTATCAGGCTGCGAATCATGGTTTATTAAAATTGGATGCGGATGGAAAGGAGATTGGCTGTAACAATAATTCCATCAATGATAAGGCATTGCTCGCCTGCATGAAATATTGTGTCAATCTCATATGCCAAAACCGGAAACAACTTCGCAGGGAAATCCTTTCTGGAATTCAGGCTGTTTGCGGAGAGCAGGTTACTGCGATAGATGAAGATAAAATCCGACAGAAGATGGATGCTATTGAGGAAAAGAAAAGAAAATCTTTTGATGCCATGCTGGAGGGAATGCTTACGAAAGAGGATTTGAAAAAACAGACAGTATGGTACGATAACGAGCTTTCTCGCTTGCAGACTCTGCTTACAGAAAACCAGCAGAATAACAGTAAGTATAGCAGACAAAAGGAACAAATGAACGAATTGGAAAAAACACTGGATGAAATTTTGTGCTTTCATGAGGACAATGAAATGCTGTATCGAGAGATGCTGGAAGAAATTGTTGTTTGCCGGGAATTTGAACGGGGGTGCAACCACCTTGTGGTATGGTTCAAATCTTTGCCCTTTGGTATACGCTTAAAAATCAAATCCACAGGTAAGGGGGAAGAATATCATACGGAGATACTGGAATCAGAACTTGTATCGTGAATATAGCCAGGCGGAGTATAATGAAACAAGGTTGAAATTCGCAATGTCTGGCTTTGCGCGGTGTTTTCAGGGAGACTGGAGATGCCGCATTCATTTTCATTCATATACGCAATTTCACCACCGACATACCGATATCGGTCAATACCCCGGCAACTTTCCGGTTTGTATTGGAATACCGCTGGGACAGATAGCGCATGGCAGCGCCGACTTCGCCATCTGGACCTCCAAATTGACTGATAATCACTTTTGCAATCTCAGCATTTGGTCTCGATATATTAACCGGGTACTGTAGTCTTTTTTCATAATTCCACATAGATTAGCATCCCCCTTCCCATGGCCATGGTCCTTCTACCCAGGTCCAGCCATT
>JAAVZE010000024.1 GCA_022791495.1 Eubacterium sp. | reverse complement strand
GTTCATTGATATCCTGATCACTGGCGGGAATAAGTGAAAAATTATCCGGATGCTCCCTGGCATAATCATATATGATATCTTTTAACCGGCTGCAGTCTGAAAAGATCTTTTCATCCATATATATTTCACTGTCTATATCCACATCAATATAGCTGATTTCCGTATTCTCATGTGTAGGATTCGTCAGCTTGAACCCCTCTCCCATTTCTTCTGTAATTTTTTTCTGCAGCCCTTTTGCCGCCGCACTGGGTATGTTCAGATATATGCGGTAATAGAAAATCTGACAGAGTATGTAGGCAGCAAGTGCAATTCCTGCGATTTGGAAGATTCGCTTTATTATCTTTTTCATAATGCTCCTTTCCATCGGATTTCATTCTCCTCAATTATTACTACAGCATTAACTCTTTAATAAATTATGGGGAAACTAAATAAATCTATATCTCCTCAATGCAACTCAACTATCTATATTTGTATTGAAGAAAACTGCTATACTGAAACCATATGCCATACTTATCTGCCGCCTTCATAAGCTTTTCCTCAATCTCCGGATCGCCCTCCCAGTCAAAAAGATTCAATTCCTTCATCTCACCAAGAGCCTCGGGGTTATCTATCTCTATCTCATCATCGCAGTATAGCTCCTTAATCCCATCAAACTTTACAAAATCACTTAACCGGTAGCCATAATGCTCCATTCCCCGTCCACTTACCCTCATATGGCTTAATCTGTTGTCATATCTATTTTCCGTATCTAGATAATTGGTAAACTCAAAAACAATACGATTTTCTCTATATAATTTACCTCCGGTAAAATTTACATGAATCCCTTTTGCACAAAACGTGTGCTCATCAATGTCCTGATCACTGGCGGGAATGAGTGAAAAATTATCCGGATGCTCCCTGGCATAATCATATATGATATCTTTTAACCGGCTGCAGTCTGAAAAGATCTTTTCATCCATATATAATTCACTGTCTATATCCACTGTAATATAGCTGATTTCCGTATTTTCATGTGTAGGATTCGTCAGCTTGAACCCCTCTCCCATTTCTTCTGTAATTCTTTTCTGCAGGCCTTTTGCCGCCGCACTGGGTATGTTCAGATATATGCGGTAATAGAAAATCTGGCAGAGTATGTAGGCGGCAAGTGCAATTCCTGCGATTTGGAAGATTCGCTTTATTATCTTTTTCATAATGCTCCTTTCCATCCGAAATGTTCGGACTGCTCATGCAGTCCGAACATTTTTTTAGTTATTTGTAATACACAAATAATGCATCGCTGGTGCAGTCACTTCCATAATCGTCATTATATTTACAAATTTCATCATAATCAACAAAATATTTGCTTCCCCATGAGGAAATCTGGTATCTTAATGTGTTCATTTGCCGATCTCTATGTATTCCGGTAATAACCACATAATGATTATATAAAGTTTTTTCATCGTATTTGTTATATTTAAAATCAATAAGAGAACCTTTACTCAATTCATACATCTTAGCCTGATTCTTTTCTTCTACGGTTCTCCAAAGATGGGGACCGACTGAAATAATCACCGGATTTCCATTTTTGATGGACTTTTCGATTAATTCTTTTAACCGCTTTCGATTATTACTGGAAAAGGCAAATGGATAAGCTACCGCTTTCATTTTTAACGAGTAATTATCAAAATATTTATTCATCCCCGATTGCAGATTAAAGGCTGTCATTTCATCAAAAATCGGCATTTTCTTTATATAATACTTCCGCACGAAATCCACATAATCGATATAGAAACTTTTAGGAACTTTACTTAAAGTATTATTATCTTCTCTCCTTTTCAGATAAAGCAGTACATCTGACCCGGCAATTATCCCACACCCTTTTTTTTCCATTTTACTGTCAGTATCCTCCCACCAGCCCTGATTTCCGCCGTAATATTCAGAATTGTCGGACACGATCGGAATGTATTGCTTTTGATAGATCTCTGTCAGCTTCACATCATTTCTCTTTGGATGCTTATCCACATCGTCTCTATAACCGTCCTGATCTGTATCTTTTCTCGTTGGACTGCTTCGATAAACGAAATAACGTGCTTCGATCCACTCTTCGGTATCTTTTACAAAAATTCTCTTTTTCCGCTTTGGAAGTCCATCTTCATCCAGACTTTTTTCTCCCCCCATCTCATCCAGATCCTTCACAAAATCAAAATCTGAGTCCTTTGCATACGGATTTGTCACCTCAATTTTACCATTCTGACATAGCATGCCTTTCTCAAGAATATCATACAATCCATCACCATCTGAGTCTTTGGTTTTTAATTCACCCATTGTATCTTTCTTCAATTTGAACAAAACATCAGCAATGCTTTCTGTCTTTTCCACTGTATAAAAATTACCACCGGTTTCCTTCGACATCTTTTTTAGATCTGCCTCATTATCTGTTCCGATCAGTACTGTGAGAATCGCAATATCGTTTTTCCTGGCAAGATCGACAATCTCTTTATTATACTCCGTATCTCCATCACAGATCAGTACGATATACCTTTGATACCCTTTGTCCTTATATGAATCCCCAGTGTACTGACTTATAGCCTTGCGGAGCCCTTTATTCACATTGGTCTTATTTTCCATCTTTGCAGAAATAGCATTTACACTTTTGACCAGCTTGTCAGAATGATTGGAAAATTTCTGTACAACATTTGCCTTATCAGCGAATGTCACAATACTACAACGGTCCTTTCCCCGCTTCGCCTTAATAATTCCCTTCATGGAATCCTTTGCGTGTCTGATCTCCGGTCCCACCATACTTCCGGAAATATCTACAGCAAATACAATATCGGTATTCTTTTTCGGTCTCTCTGTTTTGTAATAATTTATTTCATTTCTCCACACGTCATACCAGGTCTTTTTATTAACCACCATATATGTACTAAAATGTGTTGTTTTATAACTTACGGTATGATTCTTAGTGTCAACAACTGACTCATCATCATAGCTTGACGGCGCAAATTTGAACCCTGCCTCCGCCTGTGATTTTCCAATTTACTGCGTCTACGTCAATCGACGTACCTCCAGTACGTTTCATTCCGTTTTCTTGTAAATTGGAAAATCGCAAACGGAGGTCGGAGATTTCGGATTGTGATAGCGCCCAAATAGCTAGGCGCTTGAATGAGGCGATGCGTTGGTATCGCCAAATGAAAGCAACAACGCTATTTTAGCGCTAGCGCAGGACGAAACAGGGTTCAAATTCGCGCCGTCAAGCTAAATCACATAATCCTCATTTTCCTCATCGTACCACATAACTGCCAGGTCTTCTTCCTTAGTCGCCCCCAGTTTAGAAACATCATAGGAAAATGTAATAGTGGCTTCATCAAATTTTCCCTTTGTAGAAATACTTACTGGAACACCTACCAATCCCACCAATTCACTGGACAATATATCTTCCCCAAATACATTTTGGATCTCTGTATGATTGTTAATATTACCAGTCACCTTCATATCTACATTTACTCCGGTCACTGCACCACCATTATTATTATCTTCTGGGATTTCCTCTGTGAGAGTCTGCTGGACCTTTTCCTCACCATCACATATTCCATTATCATTTGTATCCTTTTTCAAGGGATCAAAACCAAGAATAATTTCGTCACCATCCGTCAAGGTGTCACCATCGGTATCTTCTTTTAACGGATCCGTTTTATACTTTTTTACCTCTTCTCCGTCACTGAGACCATCTTTATCTGTATCACTGTCTCCCGGCTCTGTTCCGATTCTAATCTCCCTAAGATTAGTCAGACCATCCTCGTCACTGTCCTCATCGCCGTCTGCTATACCATTATCATCTGTATCCCTTTTCAAAGGATCCAGTCCCACTTTAAATAGTTCTGTAAAATCATCCAACCCATCACCATCGGTATCTTTTTTATAACTATTTGTTCCCATCCTCAATTCATATATGTCAGGCATCCCGTCTTCATCGCTATCAAGCTCAGGATCAATATCCGTAATATATTTGTGTAATACAAAACCTCCTGGATTTTCTGAGACACTGCCAGGCTCCCCATTAAATCCAAAATAAACTACACCCTTTGCCGGTATATTCTGATTATATCCACTGTTTCTTAATTGATATGTTTCTTTCATCTGTTTTTCTATAACAGCATTCCACATATTGGTAACCGGATGTCCAAACTCGAACTGCAGCTCCCAATCTTCCATTGTCTCATCCGTAAGGTTCTTTATTTCCATAGTAGAACTGTAACCATTATTCCAGTCACTGTTCGTCTTGTATGTAATCTTATAATCTTTTTCTGGGACCTTAACGCGACGTGTGGATAGACTGTAACTCTGAGGTATATGAATCTCATCTTCATATTTCGCGGTAAAACCAAAGCTTACTTCGCTGCCGGGTTTTATATCCTGATTCCACTCCGCATTTTTTATCATTACAATCGAATACTCATTATCAATCTGTTTTCCATTCCACAGGTTCTGAATTTCATCCTCACTAGCTCGACGGCGCAAATTTGAACCCTACCTCCGACTTGTGATTTTCCAATTTACTGTGTCAACGTCAATCAACGTACCTCCAGTACGTTTCATTCCGTTTCCTTGTAAATTGGAAAATCACAAGCGGAGGTCGAAGATTTCGGGTTGTGATAGCAGCAAAATAGCTAGGCGCTTGAATAAGGCGATGCGGTGGTATCGTCGAATGAAAGCAACAACGCTATTTTGCTGTTAGTGCAGAACGAAACAGGGTTTAAATTGGTGCCGTCGAGCTAATACAAAAGTGCCCAATCCTCTATGACTTTGTCGCTGGTGTTACGAAGAATAATCGTAGCATTATATCCACCCTCCCATTTTCCATCAAGACGAAACTCTACTTCAAAGACATCTCCCTGAAATATTTTTTGATTATTCTTCTCTGGCTCTGTCGCAATTCCCTTTCCTTGAATGTGTTGAAATGGACACAACAGCAAAGCAAACAAACATAACAATGCCATAATCCTTTGTACTATTTTTATCATTTTGCTTTTCCTCCTTCAGTGTTTTCATTTATTTGAAACATATCACAAATTTATTATTTTCTCAACCCCTTATACACAAAGTTTATCATCTGGTGTCTAAAATTCAGGTTTTATATGAAACTACTTCAATTAAATTACTGAAGCCAGCAAAAACACTATTTTTTACATTTTCAAAAGCCATTTTGCTCCCTCTAAGCAACCTCAGACATCATATGGAATACTTTAGGCATCCAGAAAAAGAAAAACGTGCTTTTCAACTTATATTACACACAAAAATCCCAAAACCACAAAACAGTTATCATCTCTGCTCTATGGCTTTGGGATCTTGAAATAAATGAATCTTTATTTATAATGTCACTTTTTCCAGCTTCCAGATCTCTTTTGCATACTCCTCAATGGTGCGGTCGGAGGAGAATTTTCCACATTTTGCCACATTGAGAAGCGCCATCTTTGCCCAGGCCTCTTTGTCGCGGTATGCAGCGTCCACCTTCTTCTGTGCCTCTGCATAGGAGTGGAAGTCTTTCAGGATAAAGTACTGGTCAGCACGCTCATATCCGTTAGAATCCAAAAGGGAGGAATAGAGCTCGCGGAACAGCTCCGGATCTCCGTAGGTACCGTCAACGAGCTGGTCAACAACCTTGCGGATATCCTCATCTGAATTGTAGATATCTCTTGGTTTGTACTCATTATTGTGCTCGAAGTCGATAACTTCCTGGGAAGAGAGACCGAAAATAAAGGCATTTTCCTCTCCAACCTCTTCCACGATCTCCACATTGGCACCGTCCATGGTTCCAAGAGTCGGGGCGCCGTTCAGCATAAATTTCATATTTCCAGTGCCGGAGGCTTCTTTACTTGCCGTCGAAATCTGCTCAGAGACGTCGGCTGCCGCAAAGATGATCTCGGCATTGCTGACACGGTAGTTCTCAATGAATACCACCTTGATCTTTCCTTTGATGGAGGCATCGTTATTCACCACATCTGCCACGCTGTTGATCAGCTTGATGATCGCCTTAGCACGACGATATCCTGCAGATGCCTTGGCGCCAAAGATAAAGGTATGGGGCACCATATCCAGCTCCGGATCTGCCTTGATCTGGTTGTACAGATACATCACATGAAGGATGTTGAGAAGCTGGCGCTTATACTCATGAAGACGTTTCACCTGAACATCAAAGATGGAATTCGGATCTACGTCCACGCCATTATGCTCTTTGATATATTTGGCGAGACGGATCTTATTCTGATGCTTGATATCCATAAACTGCTGTTTTGCCCTGGCATCCTCAGCATAGGGGGTCAGCTTATCCAGCTGTGCCAGATCTTTGATCCAGCCCTGGCCGATCTTCTCCGTTACCCAGTTTGCCAGCAACGGGTTTCCATGAAGCAGGAAGCGTCTCTGGGTAATACCATTTGTCTTATTGTTAAATTTCTCCGGCATCATCTCGTAGAAATCTTTGAGCTCCTGATTCTTCAGAATCTCTGTGTGAAGCCTTGCCACACCGTTGACAGAAAATCCTGCTGCGATAGCAAGATGGGCCATCTTCACCTGGCCATCGTAGATGATCGCCATTTTCTTTACTTTATCAAAATTGCCCGGATATTTCTCCGCGATCTCATTCTGGAACCGGCGGTTGATCTCCTCCGTGATCTGGTAGATTCGCGGAAGAAGTCTCGAAAACAGGTCGATGGGCCATTTCTCCAAAGCCTCTGACATGATGGTGTGGTTTGTATAGGCACAGGTCTTAGTGGTGATCTCCCAGGCATCCTCCCACTCCAGGAAGTACTCATCCAGAAGAATGCGCATCAGTTCAGGAACCGTCACCGTCGGATGGGTGTCATTCAGCTGAAAACATACTTTTTCCGGCAACCCGTGAATGTCATCATGTTTCTCCATGTATTTTGCAACTGCCCTCTGTACGCTGGCAGAAACAAAGAAATACTGCTGTTTCAGTCTCAGCTCTTTTCCGGCAATATGGTTGTCGTTGGGATAGAGAACCTCACAGATGGTGCGGGCAAGGTTCTGCTGTTCTACAGCCTTCTGGTAGTCTCCTTTGTCAAAGGAATCCAGGTTAAAGGTATTGATGGCCTCAGCATCCCAGATACGAAGGGTATTCACGATGCGGTTGCCATAACCCACGACAGGAATGTCATAAGGAACCGCCTTTACGGACTGATAATTTTCCTGTACATAGCAGTCACGTCCGCTCTCATCCTTGCGGACAGCCACATGTCCGCCAAATTTTACCACTGTGGAATATTCCGGGCGCTTCATCTCAAATGGATTGCCATCCTTTAACCAGTCATCCGGCGCCTCGATCTGGAAACCATCCTCGATCTTCTGCATAAACATACCATATTTGTAGCGGATACCACAACCGTATGCCGGATACCCAAGTGTGGACAGTGATTCCAGGAAGCAGGCAGCCAGTCTTCCCAGACCGCCATTTCCCAGTGCTGCATCTGGCTCTTCGTCCTCCAGAACGTCCAGATCCACACCC
Source organism: Eubacterium sp. (assembly GCA_022791495.1). GTDB lineage: Bacteria > Bacillota > Clostridia > Lachnospirales > Lachnospiraceae > Eubacterium_F. The sequence goes on along the minus strand of JAAVZE010000024.1, from coordinate 369 downwards.
AGTTCCTCCAGAACCTCCCGAACCACCTTATCCTGCTTGAGATTGATGATCATGTTCCCCAGAGCACGGCCCATAAGAAATTCCATGGACAGATAGTAAACCGTCTTGACATCCTTTTCCTCATACTGTTTGTGGGTCTCAAGCCAGTCGTCCACGACAATATCCTTTACCGCATAGGCAACTGCCTGAAACAGCTGCTGGCTGGTGGCATTTTCCACCGGCTTACGGAACAGCAGTTTCATATAATTCTCGATGTCCTGTTTCAAATGAGCTTTTTTATCGTGTTCATTTAAAAAATTCATATTCTTCCTCGCTTTCCTTTTGATTCTATATAACAATTCCTTCCCTAGAAAGAAATCTTTGCCACGC
>JAAVZE010000004.1 GCA_022791495.1 Eubacterium sp. | reverse complement strand
TGGTAGTCTTTCCGGCTTTCACTCCGGTGATCACGCCCTTCGTGGATACTTTGGCAATCTTTTTCTTTTTGGATGTAAAGGTGTATTTGTGCTTTGCCTTTTTACCCGTAATGGAAATTTTCTTTTTCCCTTTGACGTAGATAGAGACTTTTTTCGTCTTCAGCTTCGTCTTCTTGGCAGCTTCACTTGTGGTACCCGTTACAGCAGTAGTTAAAACAAGAGCACCAGCCAGTGCAAGTGCCATGGCTTTTCTCATTTTCATTCGCATAAACCTCCTTTGAGTTTTGTTTATAGAAGTGTAATCATTATAAATCAATTTTCACAAAAAGTCAAAAAATGTTTCAAAATAAGCAAAACTTTTTTGAGACTAGGAAAATCCTGCCAAAACACAAGGAGATTAAGCCAAAGAAAAGAGGGTGTCCCAAAAGTCATAAAATGACTTGAGGAATACCCTCTAAACTCATCAATTATAAAGTTAACACAGGATTAAAGATACGTAACAGTCATTTCTGTAATGATAATCCCATCAGATGGCTGTCTGAAAAGTATATTGACAACATTCTCTTTTGATGCTTCAAACTCCAGATCCTTCACTTCAAAAGTTTTATCTGCATTCACTGTACAGAGAGCCGCCTGAATACTCTGCTGCTCCGCAGGAACGTCCCAGTTCGCAACATAGCCCGTATCAGTCAAACGACCAAATGTATATGTGGATGACCCAGTCACCAGGTCAACAGATGGATACAAACGGAAACTACCCGATCCAGTAAACTTGCCTTTGACAGTCACTTTGATCTTATCTCCAGTGAAAAGCTCATGGGGAAGAGGAATCCCGGCGCCACCGTTAGCCTCTCCCTTTATGGTGATACTTCCGTCAGAATTAACTACACATTGATTTGTATTGGACTTGACAGCAGTCAGATCAAGTTTCAGCGGTTTATTCTTATAATTATCCACTACTTTTCTTGTAACCGATTCTTCGGAAACCTGATCCCCCTTTTTCACAGTTACTGTGATCGTAACCTCACCCTCGCCAACGCCGTTGACAATTGCTTTTCTCGGGTCGTCATTATCAGCAGCCACTGTTGCGATTGACTCATCACTGGATTTCCACTCAATCTCAGTGAAGTCATTTTCATCAACCTCTGCCTGAAGTACTGTTTCCGCGCCTTTGTCAAATGTTCCAGGAGCCTGCAGGGAAAGTGCAATCTTCTCTGTCGGTGTAATCAGTACTTTCTCTACCGTAACTACTACCGCCTCAGTACTGGTGGAAGTGATCGAACCAACGATGCTGTTAATTTCAGAGTAATTACTTGCGAAATTTGCCTTATTGATCGTAAATTCTGCTCTTCCAACTCTCGTGGCATCGTTTCTCAGTGTAGCTTTCTCCTGCAGTTTATAGGCAGTCATAACGCCTTCTTCAATTCCTGGCGCCATAGCCATCTTAAATATTGTAGTCGTGTCATCCGGTGAATCCGCACTTTCTCCCGCTTTGGCGGAGAATACTACTTCGACTTTATCGGTCTTTTTGATCCTGAGCGGCTCGTCAAGATTAAGAGCTACCCAAACATTTTCACCGGTGACCGCCTCCCCGTTAAATGTAAGAGTTTTACCAATATTATGCGTGATCGGTGTCACATGGATGGTAACTTCTTTGGTATCTGTGGCTGTCTTATCACCTTTTTTAACGGTTACAGTAACAGAGATCGTTACATCTCCTTCTTTCTGACCGATAACACGTACCTTACCTTTTTCGAGTGACTCGGTATCGATCGTTGCCGCTTCACCTTCTGTAACTGCCCACACAACGTCTTCGATGGTAACAATATCTTCTCCTGCATCAACTTTTACGGACATCTCGGCAGTCTCTGCAATCTGAATCTCTGTTGGAGCAGATTCAACGGTGGCATTTACAACCAAAGCATCCTTAGCAGCAACATGGATCATTCCCTCAGCTTTTACAGTAAAGTCTTTCCCCTCTACTGTTACTTTTACTTCTGCAGTGACTTTTGTCTCACCCTCTGTCACACCAGTAATAACTGCTTTGTTAGCATCCTTACTGTCCTTTGCAACGGAAGCGACGTCTGATTTTACTACAGCCCATGTAACATCGGTAACCTCACCATCGCTGACTGTCACTGCTGCATTGGCTTTTTCTCCCGCTCTGATGTTTGGCTTATCAATGGTAAGGCTTGCCGTCGGTGCTTTTACTTCCTGCTCTGGAGGAGTAGGATCTTTGATCGGATAAGAGGTCTCGATAGAAGTCAGCTCAATATCGTCGATGTTGACTTGATATGCTGCCCCTTTGATTAACAGCGCAGATACATCATCTGCTTCGGAAACCAGCTGGAAAGTATACTCGAACTCACCTGGTGCTTTGAATCCTGGTTCTGATGTAGCGTTCCATTGATTGGACATTGTACCCTTATTGTCTACACTATTAACCAGCCAGCTTCTAAAGCCCTGCTCACCGTTCAGTTTGCCTTTAAGTTTCACCCAGATCGCATGCCCCTTTTGAACACTGTATCCAAGAGGAATCGCAAACTGCTCCACGTTCTTTACGGAGATACTCTTGGTCTCTTCATTGTATGTAACACCCTCTACCTGTTCTACATCTGCCAGATTAACAGGTTTGTATACTGTCGGTGTCTGTTGTGCAGCTGGCGGAGGCGTCGGTTCTCCTGTCGGAGTTGGCGTTGGTTTTCCTATAGGCGTCTGCGTCGGTGTTCCGGTGGTTGGCGGAGTTGCTGTCGGCCGATTCGTCTCAGTTCCCGGATTATCAGGTGGCGCAGTCGGTGTTCCACCGCCATCTGGAGCCTGGGTCGTCGGCGGTGCAGGCACCTGGGACGCTGGCGGCTGAGGCACCTGTGGTGTAACCTTTGGTGTAACAACAGGAGTTTTCTTCTTCTTAACAGTTACGTTAATCGTACCAAGTTTCTTGGTCTTCTTCTTGCCTTTCTGTTTCCAGGTGTCCTTTACCGTGATGGTAGTCTTTCCGGCTTTTACCCCAGTGATCACACCCTTCTTGGATACTTTGGCAATCTTCTTCTTTTTGGATGTAAAGGTGTATTTGTGCTTTGCCTTTTTACCCGTAATGGAAATCTTCTTTTTCCCTTTGACGTAGATAGAGACTTTTTTCGTCTTCAGCTTCGTCTTTTTGGCGGCTTCACTTGTGGTACCAGTTACAGCAGTAGTTAAAACAAGAGTACCCGCCAGTGCAAGCGCCATGGCTTTTCTTATTTTCATCCTCCTAAACCCTCCTTTTGAGTATTATATAGTTATTTAAATCAATTATATTGCTTTTTATAATAAAAAGCAATATAATTTTGTACCTTGATGTGATAATTATTTTGATACAAAATGCAGACGTTTGATCCTTGAGAATACTTTAGAATTTACAACCCATTTGCGAATATGGTATACTGAGTTAAAAAGCATAACATAACGCGGTGCCTGGTAAGACAATAATTAAAAATCACCAAATTGCAACATCTAATCGCCATGTACCAATATGTCAGAATACTAGAAATGGAGGATCATAATGAATTTACAAAAAACAGATATTATTTTCCTTTCCATACTGTTCTCTGCCGGTCTCCTACTGGCGGTGTTGATCTATTTTCCCCGTACCTCTGTAGGAACCTATGTGGAGATCCGGGTAGATGGAGAAAAGACTGCTGCGTATTCTCTCTCTACAGACCGTAGGGAGACATTACACACTGCCTCCGGCGAAAATACGATTATGATCCAGAATGGAACCGTGTCTATGGCTGCTGCTGACTGTCCAGACAGGGTCTGTGTCAGCATGAGGCGCATCTCCCGTTCTGGAGAGACCATCGTATGTCTTCCCCACAAACTTGTATTAGAAATCAAAAACAGCGGAAATGAGGCAGCTCCGCTGGATGCTGTTACAGGAGGTGCTCCATGAGCCGCATTCGTTTTTTGTGTGAATTTTCCATATACACATCCCTTGCTTTTATTTTCAGCTATCTGGAAAGTCTGATTCCGTTGCCCCTTCCTTTTCCAGGCATGAAACTGGGACTGGCAAACCTGGTCGTTCTGATCCTGCTCTATAAAAAAAATCCCAGCTATGCCCTGGGACTTTCCATGCTCCGCAACCTTCTGAATGCATTTACTTTTGGCAGCCTGTTCAGCCTGCTTTACAGCACTGCCGGCAGCCTCCTGAGCCTGTCTGTCATGGCACTTACCCTGCGACTGACAAAAAAGCGCCTGTCCATATTGTCTGTCAGTGCCCTGGGAGGTATTTTTCACAATTTAGGGCAGCTTTTATCTGCCTCCTTTTTTGTAGGTTTCCAGTCTATCCTCTGGTATGCTCCGATTCTTTATTTCAGTGGTCTGTTTACAGGAATTTTGATTGGCTGGCTTGCGGGCCAGGTGATACGGAGATCGCGAAGCTAATAAGCTGATTATTCTATAATTACGTGCACAAATACAGATCTGCAACTTACTTTTTAGTAACAATATCCAACAATTTTAGACTTTTTAATACATATTTTATATTTTTTTACATTCTTTTTATTGACTATCACCAAAAGTAATGATAGTATTAAGGCACAACGAACGAACACAGAACATAAAATTTCCAGATACATATTTAAAGGAGAGCGTATTATGAAAAACACTGGAATTGTAAGACGATTAGATGAATTAGGTCGTATAACGATTCCTATTGAACTTAGGCGTTCACTCGGGATCGGAGATAGGGAGTCATTAGAGATTTATACAGAAGACAATA
>JAAVZE010000172.1 GCA_022791495.1 Eubacterium sp. | reverse complement strand
ATTTTTGCGGATGCTTGGGTACAAACTGTCAGAAAGAGGCAAATACCTTATAAAAGTGGATAAATTCTACCCTTCGTCACAGCTTTGCAGTTGCTGTGGGAGAAAACAAAAGTTAAAATTGACAGACAGGGTATATAAATGCAGGTGTGGTATTGTAATGGACAGGGATTATAACGCAGCAGTGAATATTCGGAACGAAGGGCTGAGGCTGCTTAGGGAATCAGTCTGAATCATACAGCAGGGCCTGCGTCTGGTGCCTGATAAATACAGAGTGGTAGGCGGGGAATCAGCCAAACCAAACGCTTGTGGATATTGTGTAAGACTTATTGGTACAAAAAGGTATTGGTAAGCAGTAGTGGTTGAAGCAAGAAGCTCCCACTTCAAAGCGAAGCTAAGTGGGGTAGTTCACTAATAACAAATCTTTGACAAAAAGTGAAACACAACATTTTTATCTTTCAGCTCTTGAGCTTTTAAAAGCATGGAAAACGCAGGATTTACCGGAAGAACAGTATGAAACTGTGGGCTTTTGTGTTGTAGCAGTTCTCCCAGATTGTTATGCAGATGCTTTGATTCCATATTTAAAACCAGTAAAAGAAGATACATATGTTTTGGAAGCTATCTGTAATAAGCTGGTGGCTGCCCGCTGCATAAATGCCATTGACGCTATGCAAATACTTTGGGAGAAGGAGCAGAAGGGCTTTTGTATTGGCGGCTGGACTACCCCACAGGTAGCAGGAAACGCTTTGAAAAAGTTATTGGAAATAAAAGAGGAAATGGTGTAAAATGTATATTTTGCTAATCAATTTTAGTGAGGAAAGAAATTAAATTTTCTAAATAAATAGTGAAAAAATATATTTGATAAGAAAATGGCAAGGTCATTATTTCAAAATCAGATATTTCTACATATATGAATAGTATTGTTACAAAGGATAATACTATTCATATATGAAAAATTGAAACAGTTAAGACAAGAGAGGTATCTTAATGCAGGATAGCAGACTGTCATACATATCAATTTAGTTTTATTTTGCTGCTGTAAATTTTATAGCTTTGCCCCAGAAATCGGGAGTAAAGTTTATTTCAATATGATTCCAGTTGGCAGGAACTTCATAACCTATTATGCCATTCATCTTTTTTCCTGCTGCAATGCTTCCGTCTAAGCTGGTTTTATCTGTACCAATAAGAGCGCTGACAGATTGATTAATGGAATAGTCATCGCAGTATGCTTCAAATGAAATTATAGAGCTTACAGCAATATCATTGTTAGAATTATTTTCAATGGAAAATTCGCATAATAAGAAAATTTTTCCATCAGAGGGTTTGTTAAACTGTGAACCTGTTGATTCTGTTACTGAAACTAAAGTAGCCCTTATATTTTTTAACTCTGCAGTTTCACCTATATGAAAAGAATCAGGTATATTTTCAGAGCCAGTATTGTCAGCTTTGTTTGTATTATTTTCTGAATTTACTTTTTTGGGTTTATTATTCTCAGAAGAGCTGCTAACAGCAGCACCAATAATAGTAATAACAATAATTGCTATTATTATAGTAAGTCCTTTTCCACCTTGTTTTTTTCTGCAATTTGGGCATACCTTAGCATCGGAAGGAATTTCCGTTTTGCAGTGTTTGCATAGTTTTGTGGTAACATTTTCTTTTGCCATAATAAATTTCCTTTCTAAAATTATCTTTGGATATATTTTTTATTTAAGGCAGTATATCATAGGGGGGGGTAAAAAGTCAATAGAATTAAGCAAAATTTTTGTCCAGCGCCAACAATTTTCATGTGAAATAAATTATTTTAAAACATAGATTGATAAAGCAAAGTATGTATATGCTAAAAATAAACAGAAGTGTTTTATAGAAGATAAAAAGGGGTGTTTTTATGCTTAAAATTTCACTCGATATCATTGAAATAATCCTGAAGGATTACGGAGTGTTTTCAAAACCCGTTTCCTTTATTGAACTTCAAAGATATAATTATGACAAAAATAATTTAACTTCAAAGCAGGTACGCTTGATTATAAAAGTAAAATTAAATAACGGTTCATTTCTTGTTGTCAGATTTAAGAATGAACATGATGTTTCTCTGGACTTAATTGAAAAGCAAAGTCAGTTTGCAGCATTGTTAAAAGAAAATGGAATAAATACCCCTGTTTTGTATAAAAGTGCGCACGGATTTGCAAAATGGTATTCTATAAATGAATATCATGCAATTGTAACAGTTGAAGAATTTGTAAATGGTGAACTTCGTTATGTAGATACCGATATTGCAAAAAAAACAGGTATGCTGTTAGCCGAAATGCATAATATTTCTGAAGCATCTGATTTTCATGTAAAAAATAATGTGCTGTTT
>JAAVZE010000171.1 GCA_022791495.1 Eubacterium sp. | reverse complement strand
CTGAACCCCTCTGTCCAGTGCCGCTTTTAAATCCTTTAAAATCATTCTGACACCTGATTCCATAAGAAAGGATACAATAATATCAATTTTCTGCGCCTTCATAATACTGATTTTTAACTGATAATACAAAAAACGGTTCCTATTTCTGTCACCAGTCATCACGTCTGTTGTCTGAATAACAGTATTATCAACTGAAATATAATCCTGAGGTATATTTTTATCCTGTAATTCTTCTGCAGTATTTAATTGTGACATTTTTTCACCTCAACTTTCTATTGCTTGATAATATATCAATTAGAATTTTTCCATAATTATTTATTCTATATTGACACAGTAATTATTTCTATGATAAAGTAAATAATTAGTATGAAATTTATCTGCCTACCATGTAATTCATTAAAAACTGACTGCATAAACAGATAACCATTCAAAAAGCAATCAATCATTCTTTATAAATTTTAAGAAAGGAAACCTATGGAACGAAAATATTATATAGATAATGTGCGCTGGATTTGCATTTTGCTTTTAATTCCATATCATGCAGCAATGTGCTGGAATGTCTGGGGTGAAACAAATTATCTGTTTTTTGGTCAAAATACAATATTAAGCACTTTTATCTGGCTTATATCTCCATGGTATATGCCGCTTTTAATGGTTCTTGCAGGCGCAAGTGCCAGATATTCTCTTTTGCGCAGAACTACGGCAGAATTTATCAAAGAACGTATTCATAAGCTGCTGTTTCCACTTCTGCTTGGAATATTAATTATTGTCGAACCTATTACATATTTTGCAGATTGCTATCACAATAATTACTCTGGCGGTTATTTTGAACATTATAAAATTTTCTTTCACAGAGTGACAGATTTAACCGGATATGATGGCGGATTAACACCGGGACATTTATGGTTTTTACTTTATCTTTTTATTATCTCTCTTATTTCACTGCCAATTATAAAATATTTAAAATATCAGGATGTCTGTGAAAAAACAAATCTTTTTGTATTGCTTATTGCTGGTTTTCTGCCGCTTATTGTCAATCCGGTTTTAAACTTTGGTGGAAAAAGCGCAGCAGCATATCTTGTATTTTATCTGCTTGGATATTATTTTATATCAAATAATAAATTTGTTGCAGAAAAAATTGTAAAATACAGAATATATTATCTTTTCATTTTTGTTTTGACTGCCGCTTTTAATATATATGCGGGACTGCATGAACTTGACAGCATAGTAAATACTGTTGTTTTCCATACCAGCAGATGGTTTGGTATTCTTACTGTTTTAGGTTTTGCAAAAAATAACTTTGACTGGCATAATAAAATAACGGAATATCTTTCTAAAATAAGTTTTCAGTTTTATATTTTCCATTATGTCTGGCTGACCGTATTTCAGTTTTATTTTAGTCGATACACTGATAAACTGATTATTTTATTTTTTGTTTCCATAATATTAACATATCTGACCAGCTTTGCAACCTGTGAAGCAATAAGAAAATTTAAAAAGATTAAATTAAAAATAAATAAACGCTGTGGTACTATATTATTATGACAGGCGACACACCTCTGCTATTTAAAAAGCGGAGGTTTTTCTTTCAATAAGTCTAATTTCATAACCATTATAAATTTTTTAAAAAGCTCCATTTCTTTTTCGCAATATTAAATTCAACCATTTTTCGTGACTTCTGTTTATTCTGGCATCTCCTGTTATCCATTGTTCTTCTATTTTGATATTCTCCATATCTTTTACAAAATCTCCAAAAGACTTTTCCGTAAAATCTTTAAAATATCTTCCTTTTCGTTTACCTTCAAAAGTTCCATATTTAAATGAAGTATAAATCACACCATTGACTTTTAATGCATCT
>JAAVZE010000023.1 GCA_022791495.1 Eubacterium sp. | reverse complement strand
GATGAAGAAGTCGCAAAATAATAAAAGGAGGTAGCGAATAATGGCTTTATTTGAATCATATGAAAGAAGAATTGATAAGATCAACAGCGTGTTGAATGAGTACGGCATCTCATCCATCGAAGAGGCGGAGAAGATTACAAAAGATGCGGGCTTAAATGTATACGATCAGATCAAAGGTATTCAGCCGATCTGTTTTGAAAATGCGTGCTGGGCTTACATAGTAGGTGCTGCGATCGCGATCAAGAAGGGCTGCAAACGGGCAGCAGATGCAGCAGCAGCGATCGGTGAAGGACTCCAGGCATTTTGTATCCCGGGATCTGTGGCGGATACCCGTAAGGTAGGTCTGGGACATGGAAATCTTGGAAAGATGCTTCTTGAGGAAGAGACAGAGTGTTTCTGTTTCCTGGCTGGACATGAGTCCTTCGCTGCAGCAGAGGGTGCGATCGGTATCGCCGAGAAGGCAAACAAGGTTCGTAAGAATCCGCTTCGCGTTATTCTGAATGGTCTTGGAAAAGATGCTGCACAGATCATTTCCCGCATCAACGGATTTACCTTTGTTGAGACAGAGTATGATCCATATACAAATACCGTGAAAGAAGTATCCCGTATTTCCTATTCTGAGGGTCTTCGCTCCAAAGTAAACTGCTATGGTGCCAATGACGTTCAGGAAGGTGTTGCGATCATGCACAAGGAAGGTGTAGACGTATCCATTACTGGTAACTCTACAAATCCTACTCGTTTCCAGCATCCTGTTGCAGGTACATATAAAAAAGAGTGTCTGGAGCAGGGTAAAAAATACTTCTCTGTGGCATCTGGCGGTGGTACAGGACGTACCCTTCACCCGGATAACATGGCAGCAGGTCCTGCATCCTATGGTATGACAGATACCCTTGGACGTATGCACAGCGACGCACAGTTTGCAGGTTCTTCATCTGTGCCGGCACACGTAGAGATGATGGGCCTGATCGGCGCAGGAAACAACCCGATGGTTGGTATGACAGTTGCAGTGGCTGTTTCCATCCAGGAAGCAGCAGATAATGGAAACTTTTAGTTTCCATGGGAAATTCTAAAAATATATTTTTTTAAAAACAAAGAAAGTACCGTAGTTCTAAGGGGCTACGGTACTTTCTTTGTTTTTAAGATAAAAAGTTGAAATTGGCTGTAAGACGTGGTAAAATGCCACAAAATTTGCTCCGTAGGCAACGTGTAGGTAACATGCAGGTAACAAAAGAAAAATGAATAAAAGTACCGTATCCTTCCGTTTAAGGTATCTTTTCAAGTTCTTCTCTGAGCCATTCCACATCTCGTTCTGTGTAGGCAGCCTCTGTTATGTCAGTGATCCGATGACCGATCAGGCGTTTAATCACATATTCATCCACCCCCGCTTTTTTGGCCATCGTTATAAATGTCTTTCTTGGATCATGTGGTCTGTGGTCATTCCGAAGGTTAAGGGCAGAAATGATCTTGTTAAACCGTCCGGCGTATTTGTCATAGGTTATGTTCATGCCGCCTTTGACAGCAGTGGGGTCGTTGAGAAGATATTCACTTCCTAATTCTACAGCTGTTATGTAGTTTTTCTTCACTAGATCGAAAATCCGGGGGTGAATGGGGACAATTCTGTCTTTTCCGGCATCTGTTTTCATTCCTCCTGTGATATAGCGTTCATCAAGATGTACGTTTTCTATCTTCAATTTTGCCAGTTCTTGTGGCCGCCATCCCATATAACATTGAATCAGAATCCAGTCTGCGAAACGAAGGGTTTCTACATTTTCCCATAAAGCCTGCATTTCTATATCAGTAAAAATAATATGTCCGCGAGCAGCCGTCTCCTTTTCCAGGATAATGTCGTTTGGCAGGTCAAAAGTCCGGGCATAGTTTGTATCAACCAGTTCATACTCCAGGGCATAGTCCAGCATGAGGTTGAACATAGATTTAATGCGGGATTTTGTGCCGGCAGAAGCTTTTATTTTTTCTCCGGCGTTTTTCCCACGTTCAGAAATGATATATCCATCCTCCATGATCCCCTTGATATGCCTTGCCCGGAGGTCTCTGACCCGCATACCGTGGATCGCATGGCAATATCTCCACGCAGAGATTATGATCCGCCTGGATGATTCACCTTTGAGGGTGGGAAAATAAGCATCCGTCCATCTCTGATATAGCTCAGCAAGAGTAAGGTTGTCTTTTTTTATATCGTATGGATTGGCAGTATACTCAGAAAGCGCCTGAAGAGCCTCTTTCTTCGTTCTAAAAGTTCCAATTTGTACACGGTTCTGAACCATTTTCCCAGATTTTTCGTCATGGACCCACCCCAGCGTAACCCTGGCAACATATGGTTTACGGCGATTACCAGATAGTTTGGTCACGCTGCCATAGCCATTTGGCAGTCTCATGGTATCACTTCCTTTTTCGTTTGTTCTGCAGGGAATTCTTCTAAGCTGTGTCAGGAAAAAATGGTATCAGGCTATACAGATACCTTTTTCTCCTGGTCAAGGTATTTTTGTGACTCTTCAACTGCTTTTAGAAACCCCTTAAGTTCTCCGATTGTTTCGTATTTTTTTCGTTCTGGTAATTTTCTGTAGAGAGCTAATAGATCGTTCTCATCTTCACTTAATTCATGATTCCCAATCGAAAGTGTCTGTTCCAGCTCTTCTCCTGTAAGTAACCACTCCAATGAGACACCCAGAAAAATGGAGATTTTCTTCATATATTTTGCAGGAGGGTCTTTCTTTCGTGTTTTCCATGTTGACATTGTGGAAGACTGGATATCAAGAAATTTACATAGATCAGCCGCCATCTTGTCTTTTTTGTCAAGAGTACTAAAAATCCGGTCACATATTTCCATAGGATACCTCCATATAAATGTATCGCATTTGCGAGATTTACTACTTTACAAACTCGCAAAAACGTATTATAATGTATATAAGAGATTCAAATTATTCCTATTTGCGAGCCGGAATGATATCTCCTGTTTATTATGCGAGTTTGTAAATGTTCGTCTTTATTATAGCACTCAATCTCGTAAAAATAAACAACAAATACGAGAGGAGGTGTAAAAATGCATAAAAAAGTTGCTTCACACTGGAATAAAGAGGTAAAAAAGGCTTTAATTGACAGGGATATGACAATCAAACAGCTGTCCGCTGAGCTTGGTTATCCATCTACAGCAATTTCCAAATTGTTGAATGGAAGATATGCCAGTAATGAGTACAAAGATATTGTAACAAGGATAAACGATATGCTTGGTACAGAGGGAATCCCGGAAAGGCTTGATACGCCGTCAGAAGAATGGTGTAAAGAAGTTCGCAAATGTCTGATTGATAGGAAAATGACGATCAAGCAGTTGTCAGAGGACATTGGTTTTACACGGGATCAGGTATCATTGGTTATCAACGGGCACTGGTTACGGGAGGAGATCGTGGCAGCTATCAATAACCTGCTTGGCATTAAGCAGGCGGTATAAGGATATTGTTATGATATTACGTATAGTTTTTAACAAAAAGCTGCCAGAATAAGGAGGAATGTTGTGAGACGAATCAAAAAATGCTTCGTACTGTTTTTCTCAGTGGCTTTGTTGTGGATGATGGTATTGATTTTTGAGTCTGTAAGGGAAGTTAAGAAACCAGAGATTGCAAATAAAAAGTTTGTTGTGGATTATTTTAAACCGGCGGTAGAGCTAGTGACTACTCCCCCGAGACGGCTCCCGAAACCAACCCATACTCCACAGGCGAGCCACATTCCGCAGTCAACCCAGATCCCGTCAGCAAAAGGAGTGACGGTAAAGAAGATTTACCGGCTGGCGCAGCTGATGTACGCGGAAAACGGGGCAGCGGAGGATGATGATTGTGTGTTTCTGACAGGGATCGTCGTCGTAAAGAGGATGAAGTCAAAGAAATATCCTGATACGCTAGAAGGAGTAATATCACAGAAAGGTCAATATTCAACGTATCAGACAGGAAAAATTAATTGCAGACCGGATGAAAGAAGCTTGGAATTTGCTGAAGAAATCTTACGATTTAATCTTGAAAAGGATTACCCGGATAATCTGTTATTTCAGGCAGAATTTCCCCAAGGTAGTAAAATATATAAGCGTTTCGGTCACGAATATTTCTGTTTAGAGTAAAAAGGAGTAAAGAGGAGGTCTAGGATGTGGAAAAAAAATACTATTGGCTCAAACTAGGGGATGATTTCTTCAAGTCAAAAGAAATTAAAAAACTTCGTAAGGTTGCCGGAGGTGACAGTTATACGGTTGTCTATCTGAAAATGCTTTTACTGGCAATACGGCAGAACAATCGTCTTTATTTCGAGGGAATCGAGGATACTTTTGTGAAAGAGCTGGCACTGGAGCTTGATGAGACTGTAGAAAATGTGGAGGTTACGGTCTCTTTCCTGCAAAGGACGGGGTTATTGGTTGTTACCGATGAATCCCAGTATGAGTATATGCTTACCCAGTGTGATGAGATGGTTGGATCAGAAACAGATGCTGCCAGGAGAAAGCGCAGGAGCAGGCAGAAAAAGATGCTGGAAGATATGCAGAAAACTCTCCCTGACGGAAAAGGATCCGAAGGGCAGCTTCTACTGGCAGAAGAAAAAAAGGCAGTTCCCTATACGAAAGATTTTGAAGAATTCTGGAAGGTATACCCAAGAAAAAAGGAGAAAGGGAGTGCCTACAAAAAATATATGGCGAGGCTGAATGACGGATATCATTCTGAGGAATTAATGAAAGCAGCAACAGCGTATGCAGATGAGGTTATAAAGAGACATACAGAAGAAAAATTTATTAAACATCCCAAGACCTTTTTATCCGATGCATTACCATTTCTAGACTATCTTACTCCATCCCAGGCAGGAGGCAGCAACGAATTGATTGAGGATGGCACAAACCCATTCAAAGGCAGGTGAACAGATTGAGAGACATAATAAATGAAATATTTTCAGAAATAGACAGAGCCGAAGTGTCTGGAAATGATTTTGTAGGAGAGGATGGTCTGCTCTACTGTGGTAAATGCAGGACTAAGAAAGAAACCAGGATCTGTTTTCCAACGGCAGGCGGAAATAGGGAAATGAAAACGGTTCCATGTGTGTGCAAATGCCGTCAGGAAGAATTAGAAGAAGAAAGAAGGTGCGATGAATACAGGGAAAAGCAGCAAAGAATCAGCACCCTTCGACAGAGCAGCCTGATCGTGACAAAATTTAAGAAAGCCAGGTTGTCGAGTTATACCATAACGGATGACAATCGCAAAGTATTTGACCTGGCAAAAAGGTATGTAAGTGGATTTAAGGAAATGTACCGGAAAAATCAAGGTATTTTGTTCTGGGGAGAGGTTGGGACAGGGAAAAGTTATACGGCAGCGTGCATTGCCAATGAACTGATAGAAAATATGCATACGGTGATCATGACGTCGTTTGTCAAAATACTGCAGGATATGCAGTCTATGAGAGTGGATGAAGGTGTCTGGATAAAGAAGCTTCAGGAGGTAGAATTGCTGGTCATAGACGATCTGGGAACAGAGCGAAATACAGAGTATGCTCTGGAAAAAGTCTATAATGTGATCGACAGCCGCTACTGCTCAGGAAAACCGCTTATTCTGACTACGAACCTGATTTTAAACGATATGATACAGACGACGGATATCCGATACCGGCGGATATATGATCGTATTTTTGAAATGTGTTATCCAGTCCATGTAAGGGGAAGATCATACCGGGAAGCAGAAGCAGCCAGACGTTTTGACAGCATGCAAAAATTGTTGGAGGGTTAAAAACAGAAAAAAATGGAGGTGTATTGCATATGACAGGGGATAATGTCACACAGAAAAATCTGCTTACCGAAAAAGAAATAGCCAAGATTGCTGCGAGAGAAGCTGTCAAGGTTTTTATGGAAGAAAGCAGGAAACATGACATTGCGGCAGAGAAGGAGCGGGATAAGGTCAAAAATACCAAACGATTACTCAGCTCATACCGGAGGGCAAAGGCCAGGATGTTGGAGGAGGTCGAATTTTCAGAAGATGAAAAGATGGATTTAAGATGGCGGTTTGTTGAAGATCTGATGGGAAGTGCAAGCAGTGTGGTGAGCAGATCGGAAATGACAATGATCAGCGACGAAAAGAGAAGGAAGGAGGACGCGTATCTGATCCGCTGCATTGAAAAAGCCGTGGAATTATATGGGAAGGAGTGTCAGGAAATTGGAAGTGAAGAGGTAAAAAGACGGTTCCGGGAGCTCCGGATGATGTATCTGGAGGAAAAGATCTATACTGTACAGCAGATCGCGGAGACGGAGAATATAAGCGAAAAGACAGTTTATAAAGATATCGGGATTGCCTGTAAGGTACTCGCTGTTTATCTACTTGGAATATGACTTTACGGCACATTTTACGTCAGAGGTACAGCTGGACAGCATGAGTAGAAAAAGGGTAGAGTGACAGGGGAATGGATACATGTTATTATGGTATTAGTAATAATTCCATATGCTGCCCCGGTAGAAGCCAGCTGGGCAGAGGATCTGGACAAATGCCTGGGGAAGGATGAACAATGGCAGAAGAGCATAAAAGACTGTGAGACGATTTTCAATATCGGACCGCTGGAGAGAAGTATGAACCTACTTTTCCCTGCGGTTCTTTTTGATTTATCAGTCATTTATTATGCGAAGGAAAGGGATGATGTGAAATGACATAAGAAGAGGAAACAGAAAACATCGGACTGCTCAGGCAGGCCAGAATTGGAGAGAAGATATGGGAAACCGTATTGATAGGAGGCAGTTATGAGTTTAGTGGCAGAAAAGCCGACGGCGATTTTTGACCTGACACAGATTTTTCCCGGTTTCGTATGTTATGGCAGGCATTATACGTGGCCTGAGGGAAAAACAGGGATTGTGACATCAGTCACAGAAACGCAGATGACAGTACAATATCATCCTGGCATTGGAAATGTTACGAATCATTTTATTATCCCCATCTCTGAAGTGGCAGCACAGGATTGGGAGATCAGATGGTCTGCGGATCTGTCGGAAGTTTACGAATACAGGACAGCAGAGCCGGAACAGGAGGAGACAGGTGAATCTGGAACAGCTGATTTATAAAAGATTTTCTGGTTCCCAGGAGCTGACAGGATATCTGGCATCTTTTGCTGGAGGTCCGGCGGTGTTCAGTACGCGGTCGCCGGAGGCTGATCATGAGGGATGGAGCGGAAACACACAATACCCACAGATTGTATACAATTTAGATATGCAGGCAAACGAAGAGAGGAAAAGCGTGGGAACCCTGGTAGTGACTCTGATCTGTCAGAACACGATGGAGATTCTGCCGGAGGCTGTCGAAGCGGAAGTAAAAAAATGTCTCAGGGATGTTCTTCTGAAACCAGAGGGTGGTTCCCCGTATGCATTTGCATGGGCAGGAACAGATGGTTATTCTATTGACGGAAAAGAGAATGGTGGGATCATCGGAAGTAAAATGCGATTTGATATGTTTGAATATCCAGATCAGGAAACAACAGACCCCGATCCCGTCGTGGCAGTAAACAGGTACATCAAAGAGCTTGATCTGGATTGTCTGGTTATTGGTCTGGACAGAATAGATGACATCACCGAGATCTCGAAAGAAGTCCCGGTAGTTTACTGTCGGAATGTCACTATGGATAAAGGGACAGAAACGAATACGGTCGTATGGATGGACAGCGGGATTGCTGTCCATGTTTTATGTCCAGACAATGAGATACGCCTCAAAATAGAGGCCGCCATTGCTAATCAGTTATCTCTTGCGGGAGAGATCAGCATGCTGGATCAATCTCCTGTGTCCATAAAGCAGCTGCAGGTAAATTATAGATCAGATCATCTCAAAGACGGACAGATATTAGTCACGCTTCATTATGGCCTGTTAAAATACCGGCAGAAGAAACATCGTATAGTTGAGATTGTAAATACTATTAATTAGGAGGTGTACATATGGCTTCAGCAAAAAATGGAACCCAGATTTCAACAGAGGATGAATCTGTCACTTCGATAGAAAACTCTGTTGCGAAACAGGAATCCACTTACACAATTGACGAATTTTGCAGCAACGCCCAGGCACTGTTTGGGACAATGCCTGAGTGTGTCATGGCAGCACTGAAAGAAAAAGGAATAAAAGAGTGTAAAAAGTCAGAGGCTGAGAAAATCGTCAAACAATTTATTAAAAAGGAGGTTGATTAAGTATGGCAGGATATTTTCTTGTTGGTGAAACAAAAGTAAGACCAGGGGCATATTTCAATATCGGCAAAAATGGCGATGCTTCAACGGCGGATGTGATCAACGGCGTAACGGCTGTTATTTTCCGTTCAGATTTTGGACCATTAGGATATGCTGTAGAGCTGAGTGCGGAGGAAGGATATGAAACGACCTATGGCACAGGAGGAACTACAGACGCTATCCGTCAGGCGTTAAATGGCGGGGCACAGACTATCATAGCCTACAGACTGGGAAGCGGAGGTACAGCGGCAACCATCACACTCAAAAACAAGGATGAACAGGACGCGGTAAAAATATCCGCAAAATATCCCGGAGCAAAAGAATTTTCTGTGACGATCAAAGAAAAACTGACAGACCCTTCTACAAAGCAGTGTATCATCTATTCCGGAACAAAAGCAGTTGAAACGATAGATTTTGCTGCCGGAGAGGGGGAGGCACAATCTCTTGTAAAAGCGGTATCAAAATACAGTAGTTTTGTGGCAGAACTGATCCAGGGGAAAGGTGATTCTGTCCTTGCTGGTGTACAGCAGAGAAAAATGACGCCAGGAACAGATCCAGTTATTACGACAGAAGATTATTCGGATGCGTTTGCCGGGGTAGAGCCATATATGTTCAATACGATCTGTGTGGATACAGAGGACACGTCGGTTCATCTTCTTCTGGCTGGTTTCGTGGACCGGATATTTGAGTCCGGCAACCTTACCCAGGCAGTAGTGGCAGAAAAAAGCAGTGTTGACCTTGAAACAAGGATGGCGAGGGCAGCGGCATTCAATAATGAAAAAATGAATTACGTTCTTAATTCAAAGGTGGATGTTTCAGGAGAGACCCTGGAGGGATATCAGACAGCGGCGCGTATCGCCGGAATGATCAGTTCAGTATCTTCCAGGCTGTCACTGACGCATAAAGTTGTGCCGGGATTTACGGACCTTTATGAGAGACTGACAAATACGAATGTTATCAAGGCGGAGAAAAATGGTTGTATCGTTCTTACCATGAATACGAAAAATCAGGTATGGATCGATTCCGCCATCAATACACTGATCACGCCGCCGGATAATAAGGATGCAGGATGGAAAAAGATCAGGCGTACAAAGACCCGTTTTGAGCTTCTTAGACGCTGTAATCAGGTAACAGATGAAATTGTTGGAAAAGTAGATAACGATTCAAATGGCCGGAAGACCATCATAGGTCAGCTGTTGGAAGTTGGTTCCGATATGATCGCTGAGGGAAAACTGGTTTCATTTAATGCAACTGAGAGCGATCTGTATGTATCAGATGGTGATTCCTGCTGGTTCAATCTTGATGTTATAGACAAAGATTCGGCAGAGCATATTTATCTGTTCTACAATTTTCAGTTCAGCACAAATGCAGAATAAGGAGGTAAAAGTCTATGAGAAATGAACAGGCCGCCGGCGATTCCAGATATGCCAGAACAGGAAAAGATGGCGCGTTTTACGATCAGGATGGAAACATGCTGGCAACGGTAGAAACCTTTACATCAAATGTCTCGTTTAATAATGCACAGTACCAGGTACTGGGGGATGCACAGGAACATGAGGCGCCGAATACGTTTAAGGTAACCTTGACAATGTCCCAGGTAGTGGTAGAGGATGACAGGTTCATCGACGAACTTATGAAATCCTTATATACTCAAATCATGCCTGTATGGAATTTCCAGGGATCTCTTCTTGGACGTAATAATTCCGAGGAGCGCATAACATATTATGAGTGCATTCCGTCCGGCCAGGTGGATCTGCAGAATGTAGCTGTGGGCGATGTGGTAAAACGTAACTGGAATTTCCACGTAAACAAAGCACCAAAACTGTTACAGAATTTATATGTAGACAGAGGTTAAGACAACAGAACAATATGAAGGATAAGGGGGAACCTGTTTAGAGGGTTCCTCTTTATCATTTAAAGATTGAATGGAGGAAAAGGGTATGTCGCAGGAAAAAAGTTTGAAACCAGAGATCAAGGTAGTAGCTACGGACAGCAAAGAAAAGAATGAGGGGAAGGACCGGGAGAATATAGAGGAAAGAGAATTTACGCCAGAGCAGGATGGAAATCAGTTGAAAGTCCATGAAGAAGATTTTCTCCAGGGCCTGATCGATGCTGCCGGCTATGCAGAAGAGGAAAAACAGCGTATTGAGATCGCCAGAGAGGGAAGGCTTATGTTTGCTTTCAGTATCCGTCCCCTTTCTGAATCAGAGTATAACAGCTGCAAGAAGAAACATACAAAATTTGTGCGAAACCGCAGTCTTGGTGTGAAAATGCCGGAAGATACGGACAATGTGAAATACAGGGCGGATCTTATCTATAGAGCGACCATCGAAGAGGATAAGAAAAAATTATGGGACAACAAGAAAGTCTGGGAGGCATTGAGAAATAAGGGAATGCAGATCGTCTCAGCCCTGGATGTGATCGAGTACTCGCTGAAAGCGGGGGAAAAGGATCAGATTGTTGACTGCATTGACAAACTCAGTGGCTATAACGACAATCTTGAGGAAGTGACAAAAAACTGATCAGGTCTGGTGGAAAGACCTGTCTTCTGCATCAGATTTTTCAGCAGACAGGCATCACACCAGATGAATTTTATCAGAAACCAAAAAATATACAGACGTTTATGCTTGCATCCATGCAGGTATATCTGGAACCGCAGGGAGGAGGTGAGGATTAGTGGCTCAGACGGTAAGGATTGATATTCCGATCAAAACGATAGATAAGACAGAACCGGGGTTATCAAATGTCACAAAGAAACTGGATAAGATGAGCAGCGCCATGAAAAAAGCGGGCGAATCTGTGGACCGCACCAGGGAGAAGATCTCAAGGTTTGATAAATCTGCTGAAAAGACCCAGAGGAATCTGGAAAAATGGGCAAAAGATAAATACAAGATCCTGCTGGAGGTGGAAGAACGGATCACTCCTGTGCTTGGGGCGCTGGGAAGCAGTATTATGAATCTCACAGGAAAGACATGGCATGTAACAATGAAAGCTGTGGATCTTGTCTCATCTCCGGTACGGGGCATATTGGGAATCCTCAGAAATGCTGTCTCCCAGATGGGGGAAGCTGCTTCTGTGGCAGGTTCGCTGCAGTACAGTATTGAGGGCGCTGCCTTGTCACTGGGGCGGATGGCAAATGCAGGTGAAAAGGATTACAACAAACTGACGAAAGCCATTAAAAATGCAGCTGGTGCTTCATCGGAAATGGATAAAATGATGTCGGGCGGGCTGACTGGGGCTGTGGCGCAGCTAAAGGGCACATTAGAAAGAGCAAAACGATCCCTTGGCGAGACGCTGAAGTCCGGATTAAGTGGTGGAATATCGAATTTATTAGGCATTAATGTTTCCGGTATGCAGAATGAGTTTGCGGGCATTGGGGCATCTTTTGCCGCTGGATTTATGAAAGGCTTTGATTTTGAGGCGATCAGTACTCCCCTCTATGAAGGCTTCAATAAGATCCTTGGGAATGTATCTAAGATGCTTCCTGCCAATGAAGCGTCAGGATCTTCTTCTAATTCAGTGTTAAAACAGGTAAAGGAAGTGACACCGCTGATTAGTTCTATTTCCGGCGGTATCAATATAGCAAAAGCACTGGGTTCTGCAGTCAAGGGAGATGGCATACTCGGCAAAATTGGAAAAAAAGTACTGGGTTCTGCAGGACAGGGAACTGGCATACTTGGTTTTGGTGCTAATACGGCGATCAATCTGGGCGCTGGCAACCTGCCAGGTAATGCGTCGTTGAGTGTGGGTGCATTGAGCGGGGTAGGACTCGGTTCGGTAGCCGGAGGTGTGGCTGGAGTTGCTGGTCTGGTACATGGCGCAATGGATCTGTACGAAGGATTTACTTCAGATAATAGTGAAAAGGCGGAAGCATACACAAAGGCTGGTGCTGTAGAAATGATAGGAGTTGGTTCGGGTGCTCTTGCTGGAGCTGCTATAGGTTCGGTAGTTCCAGTGGTGGGAACGGCGGCAGGAGCCCTTATCGGAGCAGGTGTCGGGGCGATTGGAAGCTGGATCGCTGGTAATAAAATCAAGGACGATTATGAAGAAGAAGAGGCAGAGAGACAGAAGGCACTGATCAATCAGCAGAAGTCATATGATGTGCTTGGGATGGATATTGATGACGTCAAATTCAAAACGAAGGAACTGAATGAGGCACTGCATGATTCGGAAACCAGCACAGAAGAATTTGCGAAAATGTACCAGGAAGCTCTTGGGGATGATCTGAAACAACATTTTGGAGAAGTGACCTTCAGTCTGGAAGAGATTCAAAACATAGCAGATAAGGTTGTTTTAAACAAAGATGCAAAGAATATTCAGAAATATTCAGAAGCTGCCAGCAAGACATCTTCATCCCAGACCAATTTGAATAGTAGTTCTTCGGAATTAGATAAACAGAACTGGAAAGTAAGCTTTGGTATGAAACTGGATGAGGCTGAGAGGGAAGAGTACCGGACAGCTGTAGATAATTTTGTGGAAGATGCCAGGACATATCTGGAAGATTCCCATTATCAGGCCACTATGTCTGTGGAACTGCTGCTGGGAAAGGAAGGCAGCCAGGATATCACAGGTGTTTTTGACCAAACGTATACCAGCCTGGAAGCAGAACTTAATGAGCTTGCAGAAAAACTGCGTAAAAAGCGGGAAGCTGCCCTTGCCGATGGAGTGATCGACGAGAAAGAACAGAAAGAAATCTCCGGGATTCAGGACAGGATCTCATCGGTTACAAATAAGGTATCCGATGCGAACGAAAGGGCTTCAATGAATGCGCTGAAGACAAAATTTATGTCAGGTAATATGGATGCCTCATCCTTCAGCTCCCTGCAGCAGGAACTGGCAGCACGCACCCAGAGCACAACCCAGGAGTATTATGGCGCCATGCAGAATTCTTTTGCTTCCCTGGAATTGGCGAAAGGGGATATGTCCGATGAGGAATATCAAGAGAAATACAAGGAAATCCAAGATGCCTATAAGGAAAAGATCGATGCTCTCTCTGACCGCACAGTAGATTTCCAGTTTGATGTTGTGAAAGACAGTTATGGCAATGAACTGGAGGGGATTCTTCCGGAACTGGAAGGGACAACAACAGACAAGCTGAAACAGGCAATGGATAATGCCTTTATGGTTAAACCGAATGTATCACTTTGGGAAAATGGGGATATTACCAAATGGTTTGGCTTGGAGGATGTGGAGGAGGAATCCAGAGGCAATCTCATATCTATGATCCGGGGGATTGCAGAGTCAGTTCCAGAAGATCAAAGGAAAACGGCTGAAGAGAGGTTCCAGGATACGATACCCACAGTGGACCAGATTAAGAAAAATATTAATTTTACCCAGATATCAGGGCTCGAATTAAATAAGATGAACGGATTTACATTGCCAGAATTTTCATTTCCTAGATGGGGAGAATCATTTGACCTTACGAAACCAGTGCTGACAGGGAATGAGGCAGACTATGATCAAAGATCTACGGAATATGCGGAAAGTATTCAGAGGTTCCTTGAAAACAGCAAGGATGAGAAGCGTATTCAGTCATTTGTGAAAGATTATATGTCAGGTCCTGTAGCAGAAGTGGATGGGGAAAAAGCAGAAGCCGTTCAATCAGCGGAAAAGGAGAACGGCTATCGTGTGGTTACATCTGACTCAGAGAATTTCGCCAATAGTACTGATGAGGTTAGGGGGACTTTAGAAAATACCATAACAACGGCCGCTGCCACTCCATTTTCACCGGATGTGACAGTTTCGCCAAATTATCATGTGACACCCTTTGACTCGAATCAGTTTTTCGGTAAAGAGGCAAAGTCCGATAAAAAAGGGTTTGAATCAGATGACAAAGATCTTTCTAAAAAAGGTTTCCCGGTTGACAACAATAAGGAAAATCTGCCGGCAAAGAAAAATGCCAGTGGTGGATTTGCCACCGGAAAGCAGTTGTCCTGGCTGGCAGAAGAGGGGTATGGTGAGTGGATCATACCGACAAATCCAAGTAGAAGATCCAGGGCACTGGAGCTTTACAAGCAGGCGGGCCGCTCACTTGGTGTTGGAGAACACGCTGACGGCGGTTTTGCATCTCCTTATGGGGAAGGTTATGAGATGAGTGCCTCTGGTTCGGATTCAAATGAGACAAATGCTCCTTATGCTTCCCGCAAAGGAGACAACGGTTCTGAAAATAATACTACCATCGAGCTGAATGTATCCGTAAATCCGGAATTTACAGTTAACGGGGCAGAAGGAAAGAATTCGGAAGATGTTGTAGGGGTGATCCGGCGGCACATCCGGGAGCTCGCTGACGAACTGGGCGGGGAGATTGCATCACAACTGGAAGCGTCATTTTCCAACAGACCATTGAAGGAGGCATAACGTATGAAAATATCACTGAAACCTGCTAAGGGGGATAAATTCGTCTTTTCACTTATGCCGGAAACCATCCAGGCGGGATATGCTGCAAAATGCCAGAGTTTCGACCTGATTTCCAAGGGGACTGTCAGGGTCCCCAAGGGAACAGAAGTACCAGAGATTTCCTGGAGTGGAGAATTTTTTGGAGCCTCCAGGATAAAGCTGGCTGGTGTGGATCAAGAAGAATGGAAAAAACCCAAGGAATGTGTGAAGACCCTGAGGGATTGGATGAATGATAGAACCAAGCTTACACTTATTATTTCCGGGACCTGGATCAATATGGAAGTCAGGATCACTTCGTTTAAAACAGAGCTGCATGGCGGGTACGGGGATGTATCATATTCCATCGCTTTTGAAAAAGTCCGGGAACTGAAAATACGTAATACCAAAGAGTCAAAGATTGGTAAGAAGAAAAAATTAAAGATCCGGGCGAATACTCTCTATCAGATACTTCCGAGCGAGTGTGTCAGTACATATACAGTAAAAAAAGGTGATACGCTGATCCATATTGCCAGGAAGAAAAACACCACATGGCAGAAAATATACAAAAAAAACCAAGATATTATCGAGTTTACAGCCGCGATGCATGGCATGAAAAATTCTGATCATGGACACTGGATCTGGCCGGGAACGAAGTTGACAATTCCGTAGGAGGTATGTTTTATGATCGATATTTCTACTTTAAAGTACAGGATTGTTGTAGTCGTTAGTAAAAAGAAGAAATACAACATTACGGATTATCTTGAAGATCTTAGCTGGCAGGAAAATGAAGGCGAAATTTCTTCACAGATCTCTTTTACGGTAAGGAATGATAAAACTTCCCAAGGTTATCTGACGAAATTGATAAAGCCGGGTATCCCAATTATCATTTCTGTAAAACACGGCAGCAGAAAATACCAGGAAGTAGCGCGGGGAAATGTTGTCACATGGAGCCCGACCAATCAGAACAGTGCCCATGATCTGAGGTGTATATGTTATGATGAGCTGTATAACCTCCAGAAAAGTCAGGATGATTTTTATTTCCGGTCTGGGATGGGGACAAAGGCAAGGATACAAAAAGTTCTGAAAAAATGGAAGATACCTGTCGGATCTTATCAGGGACCTAATAAAACCCATGGCAAAAAGAAGTATCAGGGCAGTTACTTATCGGATATCCTTCTGGATATCCTGGACGACGCAGTGAAAAAAGGTGGAGAAAAATGTATCATCCGGATGAAGAAAAATAAGGTGACGATCGTTCCCAGAGGAAGTAACAGCGAGATCTTTGTTTTCAGGGCAAAAAATACAAAGATTGTAAACAGCAATGTGACTACGGCGAATCTCATCACAAGGGTTAAAGTGATCGGCAAGTCAAAAAAAAGCGGAAAAACAAAGGTTGTCGCTACACTGAACGGACTTACCAAATATGGAGTACGTCAGAGGATTTACACCAGAGGCTCAGATGAAACGCTAAATCAGGCCAAAAAGGCAGCGAAGCAGATTCTTGATGAAGCCGGTGATATACAACAGGATATTACTGTACAGAGTCCGGATGTCCCCTATATCCGAAAAGGGGATATGGTGTACATGAAAGTCGGCAGAGTCAAAGGATATCATTATGTTAAGAGCATACAGCACGATGCAGATGCGATGAGCATGACGATGAATATAGAACCTGCTGAAAAAAAATCAAAAAACAAAAAATCTTCCTACAAGCTGGGCGATATAGTTAATTTTAAAGGTGGAACACATTATGTTTCGTCTACTGGTTCTAAAGGGTATCCTGCAAAAGCCGGAAAAGCCAAGATCACAAAGAAAAATCTGGCTGGCAGACATCCGTATCATCTGATCCATACAAACAGCAAAAGCAATGTGTACGGCTGGGTAGACAAAGGCACATTCAGTTAGGAGGGACAGTTTGGCAGCAAAATCAAACAATGGAATATTGAAATTGGCGAAAGTCATGGACAGCCGCATGAAGAGACAGTCAGAAACTCCGCTTTCCTTAGATTTTGGTCTGGTTAAGAAAAATGGCAGTCTGATAACGAATACTTTTCAAAAGGCGATCGCAAAAGAAGATTATACAGTCCTGGATGGCTTTGAGCATGAAGGTAAGGACACCAGAGTACTGGTGGCATGGGTGGAAGATGATGCTGTGGTCATAGGAAAACTGGCTGAATCATAAGGAGGGATAGAGTGGAAGATGAATTATTTCCAACTTTTGACGTCCCTGATGTGGACGAGGAAGAGGAAGAAGAATACGATGTTGAATATAAACGCAGCATCCGATGGGATCCGGAACTTGGTGATTTTGTCAGAGACAGTTCCAACCGTCTGGTTGAAAGTGATGGATATGAGTCCTACGTGATCTGGTGTTATAAAATGCTTCAGACGGAGAGGGGCAGTCATCTGGCTTACATCGAGGAGTTTTCCGGCTCGGACCTGGGTGTGGAGATGGAAGAAATTGCCCAGGAGGAGGATCACGAAACGGTGGAATCCATGATTGAACGTACGATAACAGAAGCACTGGAAGTTAATCCAAGAACTGAATATGTAGGTAATTTCTCATTTTCATGGGAGGGGGATGATGTGCATTGTCAGTTTGAGGTCAAGGGGATCTCTTGGGATGAAACCATACAGATTAAGTTTTAGGAGGTGAGGCAGGTGGCACAGCCAGAATTTATGGCTCCGGATTTTATAGATGACAATGACCCGGACAGTATACATGAAAGAATGATGGAAAATCTGCCGGGGGATATTGATGATACACCGGGAGGTTTTCCTTCAGATCTTACAATGCCGTCGGCAATAGAAAAATCAGAATTGATCGGGTTTCATTTAGTCCGGGCATTGATGATCGCATTTCCCCAGTATGCCTGGGATGAGTGGCTGGATATGCATGGCCAGCAGGTACATATTATCCGGCATGAGGCGACAAAAGCCAGAGGGGTTCTTCAATTAGAGGGGGAACCTGGAACAGAGATAGCGGCGGGTACGATATTCTGCGTACCTGCCATAGATGATATTCCGGCAGTGGAGTTTGAGACAGATACAGATTGCGTGATCGATGAAAACGGATCTGTGGAAGTAGCTGTTACTGCGGTAGAGGCGGGAGCGGATGCCAATGTAAAGGCTGGTTCTATTTCTATCATGGATGAACCCGTGGATGAGATCGTGGGTATTACGAATTCTGATGATGTTACGGGAGGTGCCGCGGCAGAGTCAGATGATGATTATTATGACAGGATAGCAGCAGAGTATGAAAACAGCAGAACCTATCTTGGCAACGACAGGGATTATAAGAGGTGGGCCCAGGAGGCAGGAGCAGGGGATTGTATTGTTGTTCCGGCAGCGGAGGGTCCGGGAACGGTCAAACTGGTACTGGTAGACGTCAACGGAAGTCCGGCAGGTGAAGATCTGATCAGGAAAGTCAGTGACCACATTCTTTCCCCGGATGACGGGGCAGGCAGGCTTATGCCAACAGCATGTGCCAGGTTGATCTGTGCGCCGGCTGAGAAGGTAACGATCAATTACTTTTGCACAGGGCTGGAATTCGATGATAAAACAAACATAGAGCAGATCAAGTTGGAATTCAGGGAAAAGTTAAAAGAGGTATATTCCTCTGCAAAAAGCAAGGGTGTGCTGAGGTATAATGACGTCCGTCCTCTCATTAGTTCCATAGTGGGAGTTCAGGATTTTGATACGTTCCTGATGAAGCGTAACGATGCGTCTGACAGCGACGGCATGTCCAATATTATCTTTGCCAGCGAAGAATATCCGGATACCGGTGACTGCGAGTTTAGTTAGGGGGTGTTTTGGTTGTCAGACTTTGATATTGAAAACTTCCCTTCCAGCGAAGCGGCAAAACGTATGCTGGGCACCATTTCCCAGGAATTTTACAAAGATTCTTATGTCATGAAATGGCTGCTGCAGGTTATGGGGATGGAGTGGGATCAGGCAGTGGCAATCATAGAAGAGGAGCTGCCAAAGCAGTTTGCACCGGAGACAGCCACATGGGGGCTGCGTTTTCATGAGATCAAATGGCAGCTGCCGGTCCGGGAAAATCTCAGCTATGATGAACGCAGAAAAAGGATTTATCAGAAACGGGATTTTAGGGCACCGATGACACCATACAGGATGGAAGAGTACCTTGGGAAGATGTTAGGCGCTGAGGTTCATGTGATGGACTTCCATAATCCCGGCAGATTTGGATATGTGGCGAAACATCCCAATATATTTAAAGTTATTTTCATAAAGGAAGGGACTCTTGATGCCAAGGCGGTGTTTTATGAACTGAACAGGATGAAACAGTCCCACACAGTATATGATACGATCGAGGACATGGTGATCATCATTGTGGATTACAGAGGGATGGAGAGAGCATTTGCGCCTATGGCAGGGATCAAGACCTCGATTTCATTCTGGAGATGCCATATATTTGACGGGACGGACTGTTTTGATGGTTCCCTGGTGATGGACGGGCAACGACAGTATAACCTGATTTTAGGACTGCAGTGTAACCGGATAAAATTTACCGTGCAGGAGGTATTTTATCTTACTGCAATGACTGTACATAGTGGGATAGCTGCAAAAGAATGTATTAAAGTATCGGGAAGTGTGAGGGCGAAGATTGAATTCCGGGATCAGGTATGTAACGACGGAAATATAAACGTCGACCACTTTCTGCAGATTGAAGAATCAGAAGAATCTGTTGGTAATGTCACGATGACAAGAACAAGGAATTTATGTTTTTTTGATGGTTCTGTCTGTTTTGATGGATCAAAAATAATGAATTCCATATATCAAAAGGAGGTTTTATAACAATGGCAAACAATGTAATCATTACAAAAAAAGCAAGAGAAAACATGGTAAAGGCAAGAGCCGGGGCGATCACCCTTCCTAAAATCGTCGGGATGGCTTTTGGAGATGGAGGGGTGGATTCCTCTGGAAATGTGGCAGCGCCGACAGCGGATCAGGAAGAACTTATACAGGAGTTATACCGCAAGGAAATAAAAGGCTATACATTTCCGGCAGACACAACCTGTCAGTATGTATGTATACTGGCAGAAAACGAGTTGGCTGGGGAAGATATCAGCGAAATAGGATTATATGATGAAAACGGTGATATTGCCTGTATCAAGACATTTAAGAGTAAGGGAAAGGACGCAGATATCCAGATGACCTTTACTCTGGATGATGTATTTTAAGGAGGCAGACTATGAAAGATTATACAAACAGCAATGCAGGATTCAGTAATAAGATTAAGATTCTTGAGACTTCAGATACAAATCATGCAGATAACATAAATACCACTACCCGGCAGCTGCTGGATAATACCGTTGCCAACAACAGGGAGATCGAAGCAGTAAAAAATAAGCTGGGGACGGTAGAGTCAGGCGCCGGGGTTAACGTGCAGCCGGATTGGAATGTGACAGATCAAAATTCGGATGCGTACATCAAAAACAAACCTTCTACATTTCCGGCAAGCGCCCATTCCCATGATGATAAATATTATCCGAAAGCCACGGTGGATAGTAAGCTTTCCGAAAAGGCAAATAGTACACACACTCATAACTATGCCCCGGCGTCACATACCCATTCGGATTATGCGAAAACCAGCCATACCCATAATTATGCGCCGGCGTCACATACCCACAGCAACTATGCGGCAGCTGAGCACACCCACAGCGGTTTTGCGGCGACGACCCACACCCACAGTAACTATGCCCTGACAGCTCACACCCACAACTATGCTTCAGCAAATCACACCCATGATGAGAATTACTATACCAAAGCTACAGTGGACAGTAAGCTTTCCGGAAAGGCAAGTAGTACGCATACCCACAGCGGCTATGCTTTGTCATCGCATAAACATGTTGATGATTATGCGCCGATAAAACATACTCACGACAATTATTTACTTACAACTGATAATCCTGGAGTAATCAAATCGAAAAAGGGGTTTGAAATTTCTTACAGTAAGACTGAGTCGATGAATCCATCGAGCTTGGGAACTTATAATATAGGTTCAGCAGGCATGAGATTTTTGGAAGATCAATCAGCTCTGGATATCTACGCACCTCCATTTTCAACGATGAATACTTCGGGAGCTCAAACAAGGTTGGAAAGTGTTTCATTACGGATGTTTGGATGCGCCCAAAAACTGGTGCCTTATTGCGCAAAAAGAACCAGTTCTATTATAACCCTGGGAACTAGTTCACGTTATTTTGATACGATATATTACGCGACAAAAGGAACGCCTTCAGATCGAAATCTGAAGAAAAACATTTCGGCACTGTCCGATGACCGCTATATCAAACT
The DNA here is from genome assembly GCA_022791495.1 of Eubacterium sp. Taxonomy (GTDB): domain Bacteria; phylum Bacillota; class Clostridia; order Lachnospirales; family Lachnospiraceae; genus Eubacterium_F. The sequence goes on along the minus strand of JAAVZE010000023.1, from coordinate 22,584 downwards.
TTTTGATAAGATGCTTATTTCTATGTTTCAATATAAAGGTACCAATCCAGGAATGACGGAACCGGATCACTCCCGGTATCATCTGGGAGTGATCGCCCAGGATCTGGAGGAGTGGATCTGGGAATGTGGACTTGATGATATGGAGTTTTCCCCTGTCAAGGCTACATTTTTTATTCCCAACACCTCCGATAACAGAATCGCTGGCGGATGGCGGGCGCCCTATGCCAATGAAGAGAAAGGTATTATCTATGATTATTCTGAAAATGTCTGGAACTATAAACATGACCAGGGATACCAGGTGCTGAACGAGGTGATTGAAATGCCGGTCAGCGAACTGGAGTTCAGTGATTACCGGGAGAACATCCAGTATCTGCTGATCGAAGATAATGCAAAGGTATCGAAAGAGCATTATCAGCCCCCGGTGAAGATCAACTCCATTCATCTGATAGACAAAGAAGGAAATCTTACCCAGCTGCCGCTTAACCTGGGAGGACTGTCATATTACGAGCAGGATGATAAGGATTTCTCGAATCCTTTATCCGAAGGAGTTTATGATGCGGATGAGGATTCTATCACCATAACATTTGACAAAATGTATGGAACATACCTTTTGAAGATTTCTGAACTGGGGATCCGACTGAAGGATTATGAGACTGTTATCATCGATGTCGATTTTATCGGCGAGTATAAAATGTATTTTCTTCCCGCATGTGAGATGGTAAATGCCAATGTGTGGGACCGAAAGAGAAATCCGAAACTGATCTATGATTATGCAGTTGATTATGAACAACTCTATCTGACGGCGATGTATGTTCTGCAGGAAACCCGGAAAGAGTTTATGCAGTATAAGAGCGATACGGAGAAGAAATTTGATGAATTGGAACAGCGTATTATAAAAATGGAAGGAGGTGTGTGATATGGTTGGTATTTTGATCAATTACAAAGAGAACCGTTCCGGTCAGATAAAGAAGTCCTATATGGAGGGAAGCGACTATGAAAGTGTACTGAAGAAATTTCTGCTGGTAAAAGGCGGCAGGGATAAAGTGAGTATTGAATCCATCCAGGACTGGGATAGGCAAATCAACCAGTTTACAACGGAACAGCCGATCACCAGAGAAGATAAAAATGGTGTTGTTTATCGAGTCATGGAGGAATAAAATCCATCATTATAATTGTGATTATGGAGCTGAGAGGCTCTTTTTTTTGTTTCGGAAGGAGGTGAGAAAGTGGGTGTGCAGACAATCTTACTGGCTATGAGCCTTCCATCAGCGATTACCGGATTTTGTTTCTGGTTATTGGAACGAAGGATGATGAAGGGGCAGAAGGCAGAAGAAAAGAAGGATGAAGCGAGACGGCAGAATGAAGCCATCGTTATTGAAGGCGTGATGGCAGCGATCACGCTGGGGGAAGCCACCGCGAAAGCGGTGCAGCGGATCCCAGATGCACATTGTAATGGGGACATGCAGGATGCGCTGACCTATGCCACCAAGGTAAAGATCAAGCATAGAGATTTCATCCGGGAACAAGGGATAGATGCTCTGTATTGAGAATGGAGGAATGGCAAATGAAAAGAATCGACTGGAAAGATGTGTGTATAAGGGCGGGCAAGACATTTATGCAGGCATTTGTGGCAAATGTAAGTATGGAACAGATATTTGCCATCACAGATACTGAGAGTGCAGGGATGATCCTCCGCTCCATGCTGATCGCCGGATTGTCGGCAGGAATTTCGGCAGTGTGGAATATGGTGAGAGAATATCTTTCCCAGAAGAAAAAGGAGGTGTGGTAATATGAGTATTTCGAATTGCGGACATGACGAAAACAAGAGATACAGTGGGGGAAAAGCAGGAGACCAAACCGGTACAGAATACCAAATAAGGAGCTGGTATAACAGACCCTGGAAGTGTGTGCTGCGGCATCCGAATGCCGATGTGGGTAAGATACTGGCAAAGATTGCAAAAGCCGCTGCAAAAAATGAAAAGATCGGCTATGACCAGAGCCAGCGTACTACATATTATACACAGCTCAAAGCAGCAGGGTGGAAACCTGAAAAGATCAAAACAAATTGTGAAGCAGACTGTTCGTCGTCTACTGCCGCGAATGTCATTGCAGCAGGTCATCAGATGGGATTAAAGAAACTGCAGAATGTCAATCCGAACTGTACCACATCCAATCTGCGCGCGGCGCTGAAAGCGGCTGGATTTGAAGTGCTCACACATTCCAGGTATCTGACAGGTGATGATTACTTGATTCCGGGAGATGTACTTCTCAACGATGGGCACCATGTGGCGATCAATCTCACCCAGGGATCGAAAGCCGGCACAATAAAAAACGCCAGTGGTGCCAAAGACACAGTTCCCGCCCTGGCATCGGCGCCACCCAACCTGCGAAAAGGAAGCAGCGGTACTCAGGTTAAGAACCTGCAGAAAGATCTGAATCATGTGATGAAGAGTGGTCTTTCTGTGGACGGAGAATTTGGTACAAAGACTGAAAACGCCCTGAAGATATTTCAGAAGAAATATAACCTGGTGGTGGATGGGATTTACGGAGAAAAATCTAAGTTACAAATGAAAAAGCTTCTGAAATAAAATATGTGACATTGTCACAGTATAGTCACAACGTGTCACATAGATATAGAGATAGAGAAAGATATATAGAAATATAAAACATATATATGTGACATATTCTGCTGGGAGGAAATTTCTAGAAAAACTTCTTGACTTTATGAGTTCCACAAATTACTATAGGTTTGTAGGAACTCAAAAAGTGAGGTAAAAAATAGTGAGTACCAAAATGGGCAGACCCCGATCCAGTAATCCGATGTGTATTGATCTAAAAGTGCGCGTGAATAAGCAGACAAATGAAATATTATTGACATATTGTGAAGCACATGGAATATCAAAGGCGGAAGCTATAAGGAGAGCTATACATCAGTTGCTGGAAAAATAAAAAAGAAAGTCCTCCCCCGGTCAAAGAGTGGACTTCCCAATAAACTATCAACCGCCGTAACGATTGATAAGTCTATTTTATCAAATCTTTGCGGCGGAATCAAGAGAGAAAAGGAGCCGTCACATGAAAAATTCAAATATCGTAAATTTTCAGGAATATAGAATTAATAGAGATTATTATAATATCGGATTGATCATCGGAGCACTCAGGGCTGAGTTGGAAAATGGAACTGTGGATATGGAATCCGTGTATAGCCTGCTTACTGAAAATTCAAAATCTGCCATCAGCAGTGACATTGTTTGTGCCGAGGGAGTTGCCAGATAAATCAAAATTCTGAGTATGTATAAAGTTAGGAGGTGAATTCTTTCGGGGGCTTCCCAATAGGATACAGGAGGGAGGTTGTGTAGTGGAGGTCGAAATTGAACAATAAAGTACTTGACAATCACGTGAATGCGAGATACAATTAATTTCAACTACTACTAATAAATCTGGAAATTATTTTTTTACCTTGAATGCACGCAAATACGAGAAAACAAGGTGGAGAATACGCAAAAATGAAGTAAAAGGTTGCCGGATATAGAGAAAATCAATGTAATTGATTGGAATACACACCCGGAAAGGAAGTGGAAAAATGAGAGAAACAGAAAAGAATAGCAGTCAGGACAAACCGGTACAGCGGGCAGTTTTGCTCGAACATATGTCAAAAGAGCAGTTTCCGGAAAACATCCTGCTGCAGGGAAGATCAAGGATGGAGTGCCAGTACATAACAGATTTGTTCGATCGATTTATCACAGGGCCAGCAGAGGAGGGAAGGGAAATCGCAGAACTCAGAGATGAGTACGAAGCATTTTATGAAGCGTTGAAACAGACAAATATTAATTCAGAACAAAGCAGAAAGTTAGAAGATTCTTTGTTTGGAGTTGCTATTGAGGCAGAAATGCAGGGATTTATATATGGATTCAAGACGTTTGAAGTTTTAATAAATAATTGGCCTGTTTCTGCATTCAGCGGCCAGCAGTTGGAGAGCTTGGGGAAAGGAAGTGTTTGACGTATGCGGGATAAGAAAGTATATTTAGAGATGCCTAAATTCACAGGCGAAAATGTACCAGTAGCGGTAGCTGCAAAGGTAATGAAGAAAGACCAGCAGTACATTAGGCAGGGAATTATTCAAGGCTTTCTTCCTTTTGGTGTAGCGTTCAAGAAAGAGGGCAGCAGTCAGTATGACTATTATATATCGCCCTTGAAATTCTGGCAGGAAACAGGGTATGTGTATGAGGGAACGGAAACATAACTCTTACCAAGTAAAAGTGGTGAGATGTTCTGGGGTTGTATAAAAATTGCTGGACAGGCAGCATACAGGTAACAAAAACAGAAAAGATATGCATTGTTGCGTCATCCGCTGTTTCCATCCAGGAAACAGCGGATGACGGCAGGTTCTGTTATTTGTGGAAAGTAAAGATTTATCATTACATACCCTTTGGCCATATTAACAGCTGTATATTTTTCCAATTAGTGCGCCAGCTGCAGCCATTCCAGGTCAAACCTGCTTCCAGGAAGAAAAATCAGGTTTAGACTGTAGTTTCCGTATACAGGCTCCAGAGTAAAAGTGAGCGTCTGGGGGCTGTCACTGTAAGGAAACTCAATGATCTGGTTGATGATGGCATCGCTTCCGTCAGTTGGTGCAAAGCGCACGTGAATGGTATTTGTTTCGATATGGGAACGGCCTCGGATGGTGATGCTGCGGAGACCTTCCTTGTCAAAATGCATATCGTCAAATTCCACGGTAACATTATTTCCGATATTGCGGACAGCATCACCGTCGATGGTAAACATATCCCCGGTGATATTACTGCTGTCGGAGGCATTCAGCCTTGCATAGGATTTTTCTACTTTGGTGAAGTAGAAGCCCTGCAGGGACATTTTGACTTCTGGATATACAACGATGGTGATGGTCTGGACGCCTTTCACACGTTTTGACAGCCGGAATACATTTTCCTGGTAGTGGTTGTACCAGCTTTTAGCATGGTAGGTCTCACAGAGGAGACATTCACCAGAAGAAGAGACGGTACCTGCTTCTGCTGAACCAGTAATCTCATCTCCCGGCGTTCCCTGCCACACCTCCAGAGGAAGGTCATCACTGAAAGAGAAGATGGGGAGGTGGATCTCATCGGAGCCGTAGTCTCCCAAATTAATATTTTCAAAGGTCACGGTGGTGCGTTTATTTCCTGTGATATACACACCGCCCTGAAAACTCAGAATCAATGCGTCGTCGGAGCTGGAATTGTAGTTGATGGCGGACACGATACGGTACGGGCTGACAGTGGCCTCTCCCAGACCGGTAACCTCAAATTCGAGTTCTGAGATCACTTCCACATGATCCCGTCCGTTGCTGCAGGTGCAGCAGAGACGGAATTCCCCATCTCCCACAGCCATGATCTCCGCCTGGTTGCATTCTTTGTCGTGGGAGATTTTTACAGCATTGCTGACCACTCCGTTTTTGGTGACAGCTTTGAAGTCCAGATCATGATAGGTGGCATTTTCCGGGAAAATAGCAGCAGTGACGGTGGTGGTTGTATGATCCTTGTCCAAATGATTTTTACCTAGATTTTTCAATTCTATTTTGCGGACAGGAATCTCATCGTCACGTTCTGAGGTAAAATATTTATTTTCCATTAGGCAGGATACTCCCTTGCGGTATGTATGCGGCACAGCTTTTAGTGTCAGGTGGGAATCGGGCAGTGAGGGAGAGGTCACGGTGACGAAAATATCACCAGGGATTGTTTTTGCAGCAATGACAGCCAGAAGTTTGCCGCTGAACAATCTTTTACTGGTGCCCTTGAAGGGATCGAAATCCGAACTATCACCATTGTCCAGTCCGATAAGACGGCCGGCTCCGCTGACTGTTACGTGCATCCGGCTTCTTCCGTTGGCAACGAAGATACCATCCGGATCCAGTGTTTCAATGGTGAGAAAAATAAGATCTTCTCCATCGGCATTCAGAACCAGTTTATCCGGTGTGAGTCGGATGGAGGCTGGGTCGCCAAAGGAACATTGTTCGTCTCTTGCGATGATATTTCCCTCTTCATCGTAGGCGAGTGCGACGATGTTTCCCTTTTCATAAGGGAGCTGCCAGTCCCCGGAAAGAACTTTTCCATGGGCGTGGTCAATTTCTGCGAACCCCTGGCTCTCCCCCTGAAAGATGAGTTCGATTTTCGGGGCATTGGAATAGATCCGCACATCGATAAGCTGCCCCTCATTAAAATCCCAGTAAGGAAGGATATGGACCATAGGGTTGATTTTATAGTCAGTCCATGCAGACTGATACATATAAAAGGTGTCTTTTTTAAAACCGGCTGTGTCAACCTGTCCAAAATAGGAATTTTTGGTAAAATATGGTGTGGGCTCACCCAGGTAATCAAAACCGGACCAAAGGTACTGTCCAAAACAGAATTCCCGGTCCCTGTGGGCGATAATGGTGTGTTCTGAGTTTCTGGCCCCCCAGTTGGTGGTACAGTTGCCCAGGGCAGAGCACTGCAGGTCATCAAAGGTCAGAAGACGATTCGATAAAGGAAAATGATAGATTCCCCGGCTTTGGATGGTGGCGCTGGTTTCACTGCCAAATATTTTCCAATGAGGATACTTTTCATGGTGCTCATCGTAGCATTTGTCCAGATAATTGTAGCCCACGAGATCGATTACTTCACCCGTTCTCTGGGCGGATTCCCATTCAATGTAGTTGGAGGCAAGGGTGGTGTAGGCATTTTTTCTATAGTCCAGCCTGCGCACGGCCTCGTGAAGTTCCTGGGTGATCTCCAGTCCCCGGTCAAAATGTGTGTCATAAATCTCATTTCCCAGACCCCAGATAAAGACGCAGGGATGGTTACGGTCCTGACGGACCCAGCTCTCCAAATCCTTCTGCCACCAGTCCTTAAAATCATTCCCATAGTCATAGTCGGTTTTTGTGCGCTCCCACATGTCAAAGCTCTCTGTATAGAGAAGAAGCCCCAGTTCATCACAGAGTTCCAGCATATGCTCCGGCGGCATATTGTGTGCATTGCGGATGGAATTTACCCCCATTTCCTTCAGGGTGAGGAGCTGGCGCTTTAATGCTGTTTTATTCATGGCTGCGCCCAGGGATCCCAGGACGTGGTGTTCACAGGTTCCATTTATTTTTATGGATCTTCCATTGAGGAAAAATCCTTTATCCGCATCAAATTTGATATGACGGAAGCCAAGATTTTGCGTCAGGGAATCCATCCGTTTCCCATCTATAAAAAGTTCGGAAGTGATCGTATACAGATAGGGGGAGTGGATGTCCCAGAGCTGAGGATCGATCACTGTCATAACCTGTGTATTGGTCTGTACTGTATCAGAAAGCAGAATGGTATTTTCATGGGTAAGGATTTCATTCCCCTCCGCATCGGTTATGGTATGACGAAGTATACCACTTTTTTCACCGGTAAGGTGCTCATATACCACTTCTGCGTCCATAAATACTTCCCAGGTTTTCCCTAATTGTTTGGTTGAAAGGTATGTACCATTAAGTATAAAATGTGCGGCCGGGCTGGTGATAAGCCACACATCCCTGTAAATTCCGGAACCTGGATACCAGCGGCTGTTGGGCAGATGATATTCATTACGTACCAGAAGTTCATTCCTGCCCTCTGCCAGCAGATCTGTGATGTCTATAATAAATTGGGAGTATCCATTTTTCCAGGTGAAGATCAGTTTTTTGTTGAGGAATACAGAAGTATCCATATAAACCCCTTCAAACATCAGCCAGATCTTATTCTCGCTGGAATCGGTAAGTTCTTCTCTCGTAAAGTATTTTTTATAGCAGCTAATAGCCTCTTCATAGAGGTTCTTTGTATCGTAGATCATCCAGTCATGGGGAACATCCACCGGCCTCCAGTCGGAGGACCAGAAAATGTCTTCTATTGGTGTATTCAGTGGAAATTTACAAAAACTCCATCTGTCATTAAAAAGCTTCTTCATGCTTGTAGCCTGCCTTTCGCGGTTGGCCCGTTTTCCGGGACTTTCATTTGACACTTTGATCACTATTATATTATACTAATTATGAGGATTCAAGTAAAATAGAGAAAAAAGAGAGAGTAAAGAATATGCAGATCTGTAAGATAGACATGAGACAATTAGATAAAGCTCTGGAACTGGTGTGGAAGGTATTTGAAGAATGTGATGCAGAGGATTATGAACAGATCGGGGTAAAGACATTTCAGCATTTTATCCGGTGGGAAAATATGAAAGGGATGCTCTCCCGCGGTGAGATGGTATTTTTTGGGGCTTTTGAGGGAAGCCGGCTGATCGGCGTGATTGCTATGCGAAGTGGATTTCACATCAGTCTTTTATTTGTGGAACGGCAATACCAGAGAATGGGAGTGGCGACAAGGCTGGTGAGACGGGGGGCGGCGTATTGCCTGGAGCAGAATCCGCAGTTGCGGCAGATTACCGTAAATTCCTCACCGAAGGGCAGGAAGGCGTATGAGGCAATGGGGTTTCATAAGCTGGCTCCGGAACAGGTCAGAGATGGCATGCGTTATACGCCGATGCGCATCGATGTATAGAGTATGACAGCGACGAGGAGGTTTATGAATGAATACCGATGACAAAAAAAAGCTTGAAATCCTGGGAAGAACAATTCATTATGGATGCCGGCTCTGCACCTATAATATTGATTTTGAAGTGTTAGAGGTAGATGATGACTACGCCAGAATGCTTCGGATTCCTGTAGAAGAAAAGGATTGTCTGCTGGGAAAAACTTTGGGTGACCGCATCTATCCTGAAGATGTGCCGAGGATAGCCAGTGAGGTATATGGATTTGAAAAAAAGGGAAAAGAATATGAATGCAAATACCGAATGAAAACCGGGGACGGGGATTATATCTGGGTAAAGGATATAGGTGAGGTCGTGAACATCGATGGAAGAGACTGTATCCTTAGTGTAGTTGTGGATATTGATATGTGGGAAAAAATGGTTCTCCAGAGGGATATTATCAATGAAAATATGCCAGGAGGCATTGTGTTTTTAGTGATAGGCAAGGACAATTTTTATATCCGGGAAGCGAACCAGTATTATTTTGATCTGGTGGGCGCCAGCAGAGATGAGTATATCGGCACATCTGGTAAATACACTTTTCCGGAAGATCTTCCAGGACTCCGGGAGCATCTGGTCACTCAGGCGGCACACAGAGAGTCCGTTGATTATGAGTTCCGGTCAGTCAGAGAACAGGACGGTAATGTTTGCTGGTACAGGCTCATCGGCAATTATTATGAAACCCGGGACGATGGAGTTGAATATTTATGTATGCTTGCGGAAATCACGAAGCGGAAAGCGATCTATTTTGAGCTTTTGAAAGAAAAAGACCGATATCGCATGGCGATGGAAAATACTACCGCAGATCTGATGTTCGAGTATGATGTCAGGGATGAGAGGTTTCGGCTGTTTGGGGAAAATCATTTTACGGAAAATACATTCCTATGTATTGAAAGTGATACTTATATCAATTATAAAGATTTACTGTTTCGGAATGAGCTGGTCTACAAAGATGACCGGAAAAAAATCATATTATTTATTCGCAGTGAAGGGCAGAGATATGATAACATACGGATGTTGACACATAATAAGGATAGTGGCAAAAGATATTATGACAATTATGAAATATATTTGAACAAAATATATGAGAATGAGAGGCTGGTCCGGGTGGGAGGGTATATTAAGAAGATCATGTATAAGATGATCCCTCTCACGATGAAACAGGATCTGCACCAGATTTTTGATGAACATATTTTAAAGGAATATAGTTTCATACTAAAGATCGATGTGCCTACGGGGGCTTTTACTTCGTATTTTATCGATGAGTATGACTGGGATGAATACCGGGGAAAACGTAGTTATGCCTCATTTTTGTATTGGTGGTGCCAGAATAAGGTGGCTCCCGAAGAACAAAAAGAGATCAGTTTTTTTCTCAGCCTGCAGCAAATGCTTCGTATTCTTCATTCAGGAGAGCCCAAGGGATACCGATTTTGCCGGGTGAAAGGGAAAGATGGAAAATACACCCACATGATCTGCTATTTTGCATTTTTTGGCTCCGATGTGAATACAATCATTTTAACTGTCAGGGATGTCAATGCAGTCCGCGCAGTAGAACATTATCAGAAGCGTTCGGACCGGAAGATATTAAAGGATGTACTTTCGGAGGCAAAGGAGGGATTGGAAGCAAGGAAGACCTTTCTAAATTATATTGTCAAAGAGTTAAATCCTCCGATTGTAACGATAAAGCAGCTGCTGAATGAGAAGCATACGGAACAGAATCATAAGCGTATAAGGCGGTGCATGGAGTATGTGAGTGAGATCATAAGCAGCATAGGAGAGTATAATCAGCTGCAGGGCCCGTATACCCGTTCTGCAAATTCGGTGAATCTGTATGACATATGTACGCAGGTATGTGAAGAGGTAAGAAAAATATCCCTTGGTCTGGATATATCCATTCATGAACATATTACGATCCCCAGAGACCAAAATTATTTTGTACATGAATTTCGTTTTAAAGAAATTATTATTAATTTGCTGGGAAATGGGATTAAATACGCCCCAAAGGGAACTTCTATTAATTTGTATATCCAGGAGAAAAAACTGGAAAATGAAGGGTTTAGCATATGTATTAGGATGGAGGACGAGGGACCAGTTATAAACAAGCGTTTTTATGAGCGCTCTACAGAAATTACTAACGATTTGGATCTCAGGGAAAAAATCATTGCTCTAGGCGGTATGGGATATTCTATTTCCCTTTCCAGCAAGATCACCGGACTTCTGGGTGGAAGCATTCAGTTTCGGAAAGGGATTGCCCACAATAGTATTGTCCAGATCGATATTCCCGTCTTTTTGTCAGATCAGGCAGGTGAGGTTTTTGGAGAGCCGGCGACAGGGACAAATGCAGAAGGTAAAGAGGCTGACTTAAGCGGTCAGGGAATTTTGCTGGTAGAGCGGGGAAGTGACCAGAATAAACTTATTGCTCCTCTTCTCAGAGTCAATGGTGCTATGGTATATACGGCGGCCAGTGGAGAAGAGGCAGAACAACTTCTAAATAAGTTTGATACGGGATTGCTGTCGGCGATTCTTGTGGACCGGGAACTGGAAGACATGGATTGTTATGAATTTGCGAGAAAAATTAAATATACGTCAAATCGTAATCTGCGAAAGATTCCTATCATCGAGATGTTGGAGGGAATACAGTCCAATGATGTGAAAATGGGACTTGTCAGCGGAATCAATGCAACCATCAGTAAACCGATTAACCTTGCCAGACTTGCGGTGATTATGGAGAGCCTGCAGGGAAAGATTTAGAAACATAAGTTAGCTCAATGGCGCCGATTCGCGCCGTCGACTCACGAGAAAGGGAGTACGCATATTGAATACAGTATTAACAGTGGCAGGCTCGGACTGCAGCGGAGGGGCGGGTATACAGGCAGACCTGAAAACCATCGGTGCTTTCGGATTGTATGGAATGAGTGTAATAACGGCGATTACCGTTCAGAATACGATGGGGGTAAGGCGGGTGGAGCCGGTGGAACCTGATCTGGTTGGGGAACAGCTGCGGGCAGTACTTGAAGATATTGTGCCGGACGTTATCAAGATTGGGATGGTGGTGTCCAAAGAAAATATCCGGGTATTGGTTCAAATCATGAAGAAGTACAGGGCAAATGGAAAGATGCTTCCTTTTATCGTGCTGGATCCGGTACTGGTCTCTACCAGCGGCAGATTACTTCTGGAACCTGAGGCTGAAACTGCATTGAAAGAAGAACTTTTTCCTATAGTGGATCTGATCACTCCTAATCTGCCGGAAGCAGAACAGCTCTGGGGATATCCGATTGAAAGAAATGGTGACAGGGAGAGGGCAGCCGAAGAACTGTCAGGCAGGTATGGCTGTTCGGTACTGGTCAAGGGAGGGCATGGCAGAGGTGCAGACGATCTTTTGTTTCATGCAGGAACCGGAGTGCACTCATGGTATGCCGGTGCCCGGATCGAAAACAGCAATACCCACGGGACCGGGTGTACTCTGTCCAGTGCCATTGCCTGCGGCATTGCCCGGGGAAAAACTTTGGAGGAGGCGGTTGCTGATGCAAAAGTTTATATAACGGGCGCCATTAGCGCTGGTCTGGATCTGGGAAAAGGAAATGGTCCTCTGGATCATTTTTACCAATTTGTAAACAATTTATGATTTCCTTTTCTTTTTTTCTATTGAGTGCTACAATTATAGAAAATATCACTATAAATCTGGAGGAAATATGGCGATCAATATAAAAAACAAGAAGACAAGGCTGGATGAGGGGGCTTCCATATATGAGAAACGGAACGAAGACGAATCGGAAAAAAGCAAGTGGAAACGAATGAATCGTTCCCAGAAGATAACGCATTTTAAGACCTATTATTTATTGCCGCTTCTGATCGGGGTGGCAGTATTAGGACTGGTGGGATACTTCTTTTATAATGATGTGTTAACCAGAGAGGAAGTGGTATATCGCTGTGCGATTTTAAACGAGAGTGCTTTTGATATACCACTGGAGGAATTTGGGGATCATTACATTGAATTTCTTGGGCTGGACACGAAAAGGAATACACCCTCTTTTCATCTGTTTTTTACCAATTCCGAGGTTGCCAGTAAGGTGGGAGCGACTGCAGCCACAGATCTTACGCAGATTTCATCCATGATCTATGCGGCGACACTGGATTCTATGATTGCGGCCCAGGAGGATCTTACCTCTTACATGGAAAACGATTTTGTTATGGATCTCACGGAACTTCTCAGTGAGACGGAGCTTGAAGTGCTAAAGGGTCATCTGTTTATTCCGGATACTCTGGAAAATAAGGACAGGCATCCATATGGCGTTTACCTTGACCAGAGCGATGTATACCAGAAAGTATTTGAAGATGGCGGCGGCATCGTGGAGAGACCTATATTTTCTATACTGTTTAATTCCAATAAAAAAGAAGAGTCAAAAAAATTTCTTTATTATGTATTTCCGGAGCTGCTGCAGGCATCCGGGCAGTAATTATAAAAGGGTTAGCCGGTGTCGGAGTTTCGTGATCTGAGATTTTTTGAAAAAAAGATTGACATCTGAAAATAGTGAGCATATAATAAAGCATGTAAATGACGAAGACGTCAGGTGAAAAATTCACCTGGCGTCTTTTTGTTTTAGCTACGAGCCTCGCATTGCGGGAATGGTGCAGCCATCTGTGCTTGCACAGAGATGGCTGCACCATTCCCGCAATATGTGGCGACAGCCACACACGATGAGCCCGAAGGGCGAAGAGTGTAAAGAGGCGAGAGCCCCGGCGATGAGGCTCGTAGAAAATCAAATTTTGGAGGTGGCTTTTATGGAATTAGCAGCAGAATTAACCGAAGCAATTTCAACAGCAAGCTCAGAAGTGGCATTTGGTATCTGGTTTTTGATCGGTGCCGCACTGGTATTCTTCATGCAGGCGGGATTCGCCATGGTGGAGACCGGATTTACCAGAGCAAAAAATGCAGGAAATATTATTATGAAGAACCTGATGGACTTTTGCCTGGGAACGATCGTATTTATATTTCTTGGTTACGGCATCATGAACTCAGAGAATTACTTTTTCGGAGTGATCGGAATGCCGGAATATCAGATGTTTACGAATTTTGCAGGTTTTAACTGGTCAAATTTCTTTTTTCAGCTGGTATTTTGTGCGACCTGTGCAACCATCGTTTCTGGCGCTATGGCAGAGCGGACCAAATTCAGTATGTATTGTTTGTACTCCATCATTATAAGCGCGGTGGTTTATCCCATTGAAGCGGGATGGACATGGAACAGCCAGGGATGGCTGGCACAGCTTGGATTTATAGATTTCGCGGGATCTGCAGTTATACATATGGTAGGTGGAATCACGGCGCTTGTAGGTGCCTCGATTCTGGGAGCGCGTATTGGAAAGTTTGATAAAAATGGTAAGCCAAAAGCGATTCCGGGGCATAACATCACCATTGGAGCGCTGGGGTGTTTTATCCTCTGGTTTGCATGGTATGGTTTTAACGGTGCGGCAGCAGGCAGTGTAGATGAGATGGCAAAGATTTTGTCCACTACGACGATTGCGCCAGCCATTGCCACGGTGGTATGTATGATCTTTACCTGGGTGAAATATGGTAAACCGGATGTTTCCATGTGTCTGAATGCTTCTCTTGCCGGTCTGGTAGGTATAACCGCTGGATGTGCCAATGTGGACGCGGTGGGGGCAGCCCTGATCGGTATCGTGGACGGTCTTCTAGTGGTATTTGGTGTGTGGTTTGTGGATAATGTATGTAAGGTGGATGATCCGGTGGGTGCTGTGGCAGTTCATGGATTCAATGGTGCCTGGGGTGCGATTGCAGTAGGTCTCTTTGATTATGAGAAAGGATTGTTTTACGGAGGCGGTGCCCGTCAGCTTGGTATACAGTGTCTTGGTGTTGCCGTGATCGGAGTTTATGCAGCCGTAGTCATGGCAGTTATATTTATCGTGATTAACAAGGCATTCGGGCTTCGTGTTACAGCGGAGGAGGAGATCCTTGGTCTGGATGCCACCGAGCATGGCCTGCCTTCTGCCTATGCAGACTTTATGCCGGCAGGGGACAGATTCTATCCGTCTTCTTCAGGCCCGGAGAAAAACATATCTGGTGGAGTGCCAGTGGAAAAGGCGGTTTCTGTCACAGAGGTTACCCCGGCTGCCAAGGCACCGGAAGTGTCGTCTAAGTCTTCGGATGGAACCAGGCTCAGCAAGATTTCCATTGTCTGCAAGCAGAGCAAGTTTGAAGAATTGAAGTCAGCGCTCAATGATATCGGCGTCAGTGGTATTACTGTTACCCAGGTACTTGGCTGTGGTACCCAGAAAGGAAATGCGGAATATTACCGTGGAGTACCGGTGGATTTTACCCTTCTTCCTAAGATCAAGGTAGAGGTTATTGTCAGCGCGGTACCGGTGAGCCGGGTTGTGGAGGCGGCAAAACAGGCACTTTACACCGGACATATCGGGGATGGGAAAATCTTTGTCTATGATGTAGAGGAAGTTATCAAAGTAAGAACCGGAGAGAGCGGTTTTGATGCTTTGCAGGATGACGATTGATGTGGTAAAATAAGTTCTAAAGAACTTATTAGCAAGTTGCTTACGCAACCTGGCTTGTACAGAAATTTTGATATGATATATTAAAAGGATGCCCCAAACTATGACAGATCCGTTATAGTTTGGGGTATCCTCTTTTTTCTGGAATGATCTCACCTCCTTATACCGGGGAAGCGAACAACCCAATATGGGGTGGAAAGAGAGAAAAAATAAAAAATATAAAACATAGGATGACAAATCCCCAGTAGCAGGCAGTGGAAGGAAAACGACATCCCTTATTGCGGGACAGGGCACGGTAACTAAACCGGTAAGCTGCAGCCATGGATAGGAAGTAAATCAGAATATTCATGACATCACTGTTTTTTCCATAAACACCCAGATAGGTATAAAAACATACCACCGTCAACATCATGGCCAGCAGAGCTGACAGAAGTTTCACGCAGATAAAATTGTCGTATTTGGTATGAAAAATTAGATATTCTCCGATGGATACGAGTAAAACCGGGAAAAAAATCAGTTTTAAGTGTTCCCAGGTGGATTCATTGACAGGAAAGAAAAGTCCTGCCACTGCATTTTCCCCACTCCAGCCATAGATAAAATGGAAAATCACACCCAGCAGACTGGCGATGATAAAACTGATGATTTCTATTGTTTTTAATGAATATTTCATGACATCTCTCCTGTTATTTGGTTTTAGTGTATGTAGGAAATAGAAAAATATGCGGAAAATCGTGGGATTAGGGGATGTGGGATGGCTGCTTTGTCGAATTATGTCGAAGGAAAGTTCCGTCATTTAGGAGGAAAATCTAGCATTTACCATTCGCATGTTATATAATGTAGAATAAAGTTGAAAAAATTGTTATTTGAAATACAGATGAAACAAAAATTTTTTTTGATAACTTATCAAGGTGTAATAGACTGTTTTATAACGGAGGTGCTTTATGTCTTTATTGTCATTGGAAGATGTAGAATTTTATAAAATCCTTTTGAAAAGAAATACCAAGTATGCCATTGCATATGCAGGAGTATTGCAGCCTATTGCGGAGGATACCAATTATTTATTAGAATATATTAAAAATCAGTTCCCGGAATATCCAGGTCATGATATACAACATTCATACCGAATTCTTTTTTATTTGTCAAAGATATTAAGCTCAGGTAATATTGAGAATTTGTCTGATACAGAGATATTCTGCCTTATTATGGCTGCACTATTTCACGATACAGGTATGGCTTTATACAATGATGAAGAAAAAATGGATGAGATTCGTAAAAAGCATCATAAGTATGCCCAGAAGGTAATAGGAAATTATTTTGAGCAGAATCTAGGAATTCTTCAGTTTCGTAATAGAATAAAAGAGGCTATTATTTTTGCTTGCGGGTCACATGGAGAAACAATTAACGAAGTATATAATAGCAGGAATTATATGAAAAGAGATATGATCGAAGGAGATCAAATTCGCTATTCTGTATTATCTAGTTTTCTACGAATAGGGGATTTACTTGATTTGGATTCAAATCGTGTAAATAGGTTTGTATTATCATCGTTTTCTGCAAATTTTCCAAGAACTTCTCTTGCTCATAATAATCGCCATTTACATGTTAAAAATTATTATTACGATTCAAGAGAAATTAATATCGAGGTATGGGCTGATAATGTGCACGAATATCAGATCTGGTCGCTTTGGTTTGAGTATATAAAAAATGAGATTTTGTATATTAATTCCTTTTTGAAAGACTATAAAATTGATTTTCCATTACCTGTCACAAAAATAAGCACTCCTTCAAATATAGATTTTGAGGTGGAAGAACTTCGTTTTGAAATTGATGATAAAGGAGGCATATGGAGAGTATTGTCTCAATCCATTTATACAGATGAGTGTGATTTTGTCCGTGAATTGCTTCAAAATGCAATTGATGCAACTTTATTGACTGTATATCTTGATAAAAATGTAACATTGTATCATCACTCGCCTAGATCTTGGAAAGTCGATAATAAAGCGGTATATGTAGGATTATCAAGTGAGAGACAGGAATTGTATGTTATAGATAACGGCATAGGGATGAATTATGAAGAATTGAAAAATTATCTGTTTAAAGTTGCGGAATCTGGTTATTCAAAGTTGGAACAACGTTTATTTGAATTTCCCAGTATTGCTAAATACGGCATTGGATTTGTTTCTTGCTTAATTAATGCTGAAAATATAGAAATTTTCACCAGGAAACAGGAGGACAAAAATCTTCATTATGTTTCCTTATCCTCTAAAAACAATATGGCTATCATGCAAAATGTATCTTTCACGGATTTTGTAGGAACTGCAATTAGATTAAAATTAAAATATAAATTTACATATATTAAATTGTTTAATTATTTAAAAAAATGCTTTTATTTTCCTAGTGTTAAAATTGTTTGTTTAGATATTGATGATATAAAAGAGTTGTCTTCACTATTATTAATTGAAAATAATTTCGACGATGCGCTTAGTAATTTTTATAAATTACCGAATTATATTAGATCTGTTGATAATGCACGAGAGGAAATCATCCTACCGTTAAACAAACGTTTTAATTATTTAAAAGAAATCAATGGCGCTGTAGATACATTGATTGACTGGGTAAAAGATAACAAAGAGATTAGTGAAGATTCTTCGGCTGCAAAAAAAATTTCAGATTTTAGCGTGATGGTTAGGGACGTTAATAAATTACTTGAAGACAGTGAAGAAGATATATTATCATTTCCACTCGAAGAGAAAAATATCAGCAAAAAATATTTGTTTAATGATACACAGGAGTGTATAGATAAAATTGCGGATTTTTTGGCTAAATTGACAAAAATTAGAATGGAGCTTTATACAACATTACGTAAATATAAAAAACCTTATGAAATTATAGGTTTCAATGAAGTATCATTTGGTTTTTGGTGGAAATATTGTGTGATAGATTTAGACAGCAATTTTCATATAACAGATATTTCTTATTTTAATGAACCAGTTGACTTATCACATAGAATGGGAGTCATTTTGCTGAATCATAATGCAAGAGATAATGATAATGGCTACGAATATGCTGCAATAAACGGATTTTTGTTTTCAGATGGTGAAATATGTTCCTCCATTTCGAGGATTGAAGGACAACTAGAAACCAGAATGTCACATTTAGTTTATGAAAAACCATATATTATTAGTTGTTTAGAAGAGGGATTGAATTATCAAGAATTGTGTGAAGAAATCGAAGAAAGATATTTGGATGAAGGTGAAGATATGGATGCTATTATGACAATAAGTGATGTAGTCTCAGCGCTCGTATTGAGAGAAAATAATTTATATTATTTACAAGATGTTCATAATGCTGACATAGATAATTATGATTTAAAATATGATTTAGATTTTAATGATTGGTTGCATATAGAAGCTGATCGGCTGGTGCCTGGAAAAGAGGTTGATCACATGGAGAAAACGTTTTGTTTAGATACATTTTTGGGACTTGAACCTTATTTGTTATGTCAAGATGGAATTAGATTTTTCAACAATTTAAAGGGTGTATTTCCAATAGGAATATTTAAAATTTATTGCAATTTAACTGCTTCATCAAGATTGCCATTAAATGTTACGCGACATAAGATAAGTGAAATAAAAAGTGAAATAAAGCCATGGATTGAAAAAAAGGCTATTCTGATCCAAAAGTCTATCTTGACGAATATAAAAGATTTTTTATCGAATGTATCATTAGAGATAGATGTGGAAAAATTGATTACTAATGATTCTGATATTAATACAGATTTTCTATCTAATCTTTTACGGATGCAATTTAAAGATATTGTATCAAAATGCCTATAGGAAAAAAGTTTGCACAATAAGAGTTCTAATTAACTAGACGACTTAATTTAGTATCAGCAGATACCTTAAAGAATAAATGACAGTATATGAGCCAGAAAGGACAAAGAAAAATGAAACAGTCTTACGAACATAAAGTACAATACTATGAAACAGACCAGATGAAGGTCGTCCATCACTCCAATTACATCCGCTGGTTTGAAGAGTGCCGCATTGATTTGATGGAAAAAGGCGGTCTTGGGTATGAGAGAATGGAAGAGGAAGGGATCATATGCCCGGTGGTATCGGTATCCTGCCAGTATGCTGCCATGACCAGATTTGGCGAGGTGGTGGAGGTTATTCCAAAAGTGAAAAAATTCAATGGAATCCGTCTTGTCATAACTTATGAAGTCAGGGACAAGGAGACGAAAGAGCTGCGCTGCACCGGAGAGAGCAGCCACTGCTTTCTGAATGCGGAGGGACATCCGGTGAATCTGAAACGAAGCAGCCCGGAATTTTATAACATGTTTCTAAAATTGAGCGAATAGACAAAAACACCAGTGCCTTAATAAAACACTGGTGTTTTTCGTAATCTGACGGAAAAGTCCTTAATTTGCGGAGAAGGTGCGCGCTTCTCAGACACACATTTGTTATGATTGTGTGAAATAATAACTGCTGTAGTGTTTGTCACTTTTAGCGATATACAGAGTGTCCGGATTGTTGATTGCAAAATAACGGAGGACAGCATTTGCTCCCAGAGTATTTTGTTTCATTGACTCAATGGAAGCGGGAGAAAAACTGTTGTAGGTGGCGGGGTAGCTCGCCGCGATGTCCCCCGCAGGCTCTTTGTGCCCCTTGGCATAAAATGGCATGTAGACGCCTTGGAAGGTGTTTCCGCTGATGACTGGATCGATCACGCCGCCCCGCATGAAGATTCCAAATTTCTCTTTTTGGATATCGTTTCTACTCCAGCCCTGTACACCATCGATGGTGTTCCCGCGGATCACTGCGTTTTTCCAGTTCTCCATCATGATCGGGCTCTGGACGCTGTTTCGGAAGGTGCAGTTCAGGATCTGTACGTTGGTGTGGTATTTATTCGGTGAGAAGCGGTGGGTATCGATGCCGCGGTATAGATTTGTAAAGGTGCAGTTCTGGATCGTGACATTCAGATCCGGGGTTTTGTCAAATTTTGAATACTTTCCATTGAAGCCGTTGGTGACCTTATCCGGGGTATCTAAGTTAATGGCACAGCGCTCCCCGTTTTTATTGTTGGTAAAAGAGCAGTTGGTTACAGTCACGTCTTTTGCCGCGGTGATCTCGATAAAATGACCGTCACGGAGATTGGTGAAGGAAATATTTTCAATAGTCACGTTGGAACAGTGGGGAACCCGGATCGCCTCGCTCTTGTTGCATTTTGCCAGGTTCATCACCACCTTACCTTCACCGGCGATGCGGATGTTTTTCTCACCGCCGTAGCCGCCGATGGAATTCTTTTTTTTCAGCCGGGAGCTGCGCACACATTCAAACATGATATGTCCGGCTTTTAATTTTTTGGTGTGGGTGTTATTTGTCTTGTTCATGACCACTCCATCTTTTAGGATCACTGTAATATTAGAAGAGATCGGCAGGGCATTGGTCAGGTTGTAGGTTCCCTTTTTCAGCGTCAGGGTTCCGCCGCCTCTTTTGGACATCTCATCCAGATAGGAGCGTAGCATCAGATAATGTCTGGTATATTTATTGTAGACCGGCGTCTTCACATATTTATTTTTATATGGCTTAGAAGACGGTGATAAGGTAAAATTTTTTTTCGCATCTGACGAGCGGGATGCCGACAGACACAAAGTCGTGCCAAGAACAACCAGAAATAGTATTTTATAAAACTTTTTCATAATATGTTTCCTCCTCATATTAATTTCCGCAGGCATTACATTCTAAGCGTTTAAAGATTACATCGTTGCATTGGATACCTCTCCCAGCTGCAGGCCCTCGTTTCGATCCAGTACGGTCTGTATACTCCAGGGATGAGTAAACAGAAGCAGCGGATTTCCTTTGAAATCTTTCACTTTTTTCGTGTCAGATGTGACAGAGAGGGCATTTACGTCGATATCCTCATTCTCGATCCAGCGCACATGCTCATAGGGGAGCTGGTCCATACGGATCTCTACATTATATTCATTCTGCAGACGGTACTGCAGGACCTCAAACTGGAGGACTCCCACGACACCCACGATGATCTCTTCCATTCCCGTGTTAAATTCCTGAAAGATCTGAATGGCACCCTCCAGAGCGATCTGGGTGATTCCTTTCATAAACTGTTTCCGCTTCATGGTATCCACCTGACGGACCCTGGCGAAATGCTCCGGGGCAAAGGTGGGTATGCCCGCATAGCGGATATTTTTCCCGGATTTGCACAGCGTATCGCCGATGGAAAAGATCCCCGGATCAAAAATGCCGATGATATCTCCGGCATACGCTTCTTCCACATGCTTACGCTCCTGGGCCATCATCTGCTGGGGCTGCGCCAGACGGATCTTTTTGCCGCCCTGTACATGCAGAACCTCCATCCCAGCGGTAAATCTGCCGGAGCAGATGCGCATAAATGCAATTCGGTCCCGGTGGGCTTTGTTCATATTTGCCTGGATCTTAAAGATAAAAGCTGAAAAATCTTCAGAAAAAGGATCCACAGGATTTTCACCGGAGAGTCGGGGAAGAGGAGAGGTGGTCATTTCCAGAAAATGCTGTAAAAAGGTTTCTACTCCAAAATTCGTCAGAGCCGAGCCGAAAAATACCGGGGACAATTTGCCGTCACGTACTTTTTCCAGGTCAAATTCATCACTGGCGCCGTCCAGAAGCTCGATCTCATCCACTAATATATCGTGATACTCCTTGGTGATCAGTTCATCCAGGCCGCTGTCGCCCAGGCTTGCCTCCACTGACTCGATCTTATGTCCGTTATCGGCAGCGATAAAGCGGGAAATCGTCTTTGTATTTCGGTCGTAGACGCCTTTAAAATTCTTTCCGGAGCCGAGGGGCCAGTTGACAGGACAGGTCCGGATTCCTAATACGTTTTCAATCTCATCAATTAATTCAAAAGGATCTTTTGCCTCCCGGTCCATCTTGTTTACGAAAGTAAAGATAGGGATCCCTCTCATGACACAGACTTTGAAAAGTTTAATGGTCTGTGCCTCCACTCCTTTGGAGCCGTCAATCACCATGACAGCAGAATCTGCCGCCATCAGCGTCCGGTAAGTATCTTCCGAGAAATCCTGATGTCCTGGAGTGTCTAGTATGTTAATGCAGAATCCGTCATAATTGAACTGAAGCACAGAAGAGGTGACCGAGATTCCACGTTCTTTTTCAATCTCCATCCAGTCTGATACTGCGTGCTTGGCGGCCTTTCTTCCCTTTACGGAGCCGGCAAGATTGATTGCCCCTCCATATAATAAGAACTTTTCCGTCAGTGTGGTCTTTCCTGCGTCCGGGTGGGAGATGATGGCAAATGTCCTGCGCTTTTCGATCTCCTGCTTTAATATGTCGCTCATGTTAATCTCCATTCCTTATTTTTCTATAAAATAAAGAAAAGCTTTGAAAAACGCCTTCCGTCATTCAAAGCTTCCTTTTAACTGGGCTACAAGGATTCGAACCTTGAAATGCTGGAGTCAGAGTCCAGTGCCTTACCGTTTGGCGATAG